>JAGWAN010000052.1 GCA_021296345.1 Acidimicrobiia bacterium
GGTGCCCGCAGCCTTCGTTGAGCTCCATGACGGCATCGAGATAGCGGCCGACGAGCTCGTCGAGTACTGCCGCGACAAGATCGCGAGCTTCAAGGTGCCCCGCTACGTGCGCTTCGTAACCGAGTGGCCTATGTCAGCGACGAAGATCCAGAAGTATCGGCTTCGGGAGTGGATGCAGAGTGAACTAGACCGCGGCGGGTAAGCGAACTCCCCAACCATGTGTCGCGCTCCAAACCCGATCGAGGCCTTGGAGCCTGGTCAATCCTCGCCGAAGGGCGCTTCGTCCCAACGCTGCCGAAGCTCCGCAGCGAGATGGTCGTTCTCGGCGTTGCCGGGATGGGGGTACCAGCGATCGCCCACAGCTTGGTACCGGGTAGCGAGTTCGATCAGCACCCCGTGCGCCTTGTCCTCTCCGATGAAGTTCCACTGAAGCCATGGAATGTTGGGGGGACCGCTGTTCTCGTCGAGAAGAACCGGTAGCCCGGCTCGACGACATTGCTCAACCGTGTGACCGAAGTCGTCGGACAGAAATGCGATGTGGTGGACGAACTCGCCGCGGCGGTCGAGCAGTTTGTCGACCCAGGTTCCCGGCGTTCCCGGTGCCCACAACTGGATGCTGACGCCGAGGGGATCGGGATTCTGAAAGGTTGCCCAGATCATGTGAACGCCGTCGGCCGTGCCTTCACCCCGGGTCAGCTGCAGTGTGTGCTCCGGCGAGAGAACTTCGAGAATGTCGTGCCAATCAGCGATCGCCGTTTCCAGATCGCGCACGCACATCGCGACGTGATCGATATGGACAGCCGGCATTCGTTTGCCCCCCGGACGGTTCGACGTCAATCTAACAAGACTCGAACCGAACCCGCCGAGTGTCACCCCCGTCAGCGAAGGTCCCCTCCCGCGAACCAGCGTTCGAAGGCGGCCCGCGCCGCGGCATCCACCAGCTCGACCCTAAGCCCGTGGGCCGAACGGTGGTAGGTGAATCCGGAGGGTTGCTCGCCTGATCTGCTGAGGCCGGCCGCCTCGAGAGCCATCCCGCGATGCACCAACTGCGCAGCGTCGATCTCGAGCTGGTGGCTCCACAGTCCGATGTGATGGAGGCCGCTCACCGGCGCCCAGATCGTGTCGGCGGCGCCCTCGATGAGCTCAAGGTGGGGAGGACCTTGTCGGGAGTACGTGAACCGGATCTCCGTCGTCAGGTCACCGGCCCCGACTCGGATTCTGATTGCTCGTTGCTGGGGGCGTGCCCATGTCAGGCCGAGTGCGTTCCCGTACACGCTCATCGCCGTCTCGAGGTCGGGCACCGCGAGCGCGGTATGGCTGATACCCGCGATATCGATCGACATGATCGGCCTCCTCGTACAGGTGGAGGGTACTGAAAAACAGGTTCTGCGGGGTTCGCCGACCGTAAACTACCTGGTGGAAGAGCTGCCGATTGCCGCTCGAACCCCTTTCTAGGGGTTTTTCAGCACCCTCCTTGACCGTACACGATGGTCGCGGTCGCGCAGTTGCCGGATTCCGCCTAGCCTGGCCCGCCCGCAAGCCAATCATCGAACGACTGGCGGCGAGAATCATCGAGGATCTCGACCCGGAAGCCATTCGCGTCGGTGAAGTATGCAAAGCCGAGCAACCCGCCATCCTCGGCGTCATAGGTGGCTTCGAGCGTCATCCCGGCCCGGGTCAGTAGCCGTCCGGTGCCGCGCAGATCCTGAACCCAGAACCCGGCGTGGTGTATGCCTCCTCCGGTCGGTTCCCACGGCGTGCGTGGGGCCTCGCCGATCAACTCCAGATGGGGAGGGCCTTCTATCGAGTAGGTGAGTCGGAGGTCGGTCGTTACCAGCCGGCCGAGGTGGCGCACGATGCGTTCGCCGTGTCGTATCGGCGCCCACGTGAGGGCCAGCTGGCTGCTCAACTCGTCCATCGCGCCATCGAGATCCGATACGACAATCCCGATGTGGTGCATCTGCGATAACCCGATGCTCAAAGCGGGCCCTTCTCGACGAGATCCTTGAGGGCAGCGATGCCGAGAACCATCTCGTCCCAGGCTCTTTCACCGCGAACGACCGGTGTGCAAAGGACATGGTCGAGCCCGGCTTCCGCGTAGTCGACCAGGAGTTCTGCGACATCCTCCGGACGCCCGGTCACCGGTCGCCGATCACCGTAGCCGTCGCCGACGGACGACCAGCCCGAGTAATCGAGACCGTCACCGATCGTGACCTCCATGTGGATCGACACGGTGACCTTCTCACGATTGCGCCCGATCTTCTCCATCTCGGCGAGGAGCATCGCGACCCTTCTCTTGAACTCGTAGAGCGGCGCCCAGGTCCCGTGCCAGCCGTCACACCATGCAGCTCGACGCAACGCACCCGGTGACGAACCACCTATCCAGACGGGGATCGCCTCGGACGGCCTCGGATTCACTCTGACTGCCTCGAATGAGAAGAATCGGCTTTCGAATTCTGTGGCTCCCGTCCAGAGGGCCCTCCACCCACGGATGTAATCGTCGAGTCGCTCGCCGCGGCCCTGGATCGGTACGCCGACGGCGGCAAATTCCTCGGTCAGCCATCCGGCTCCGACCCCCAGAATCGTGCGTCCGGGCGCCAGCCAATCCAGCGTCGCCCACTGCTTGGCGAAGTGCATCGGATTCCGGTAGGCAGGGACGATGACGCTGGTTCCAAGGCCGACCCGCCGTGTGTGAGCTGCCGCGAGCGCCAGCAGCGGAATCGGCTCCGGAAAGAACGAGGGCAAGCCCTCGATCGACGTCGGGACCGCTACGTGATCCGACGCCCACACATCTGCAAAGCCGAGGTCCTCGGCGACAACAGCCACGGCCCCCACCCTCTCGGGCGAAGCCGCTCTGCCGAGCTGGGGGAGGTGCAGTCCGAACCTCAAGGCGTCACGACGATCCGCAGAGCCCCCGTCGACTTGTCCGCTGCCGCGACGAACGCCTCAGCCGTCTCCTCGAGAGGAAACCGGTGCGAAACGAGACCGCTGAAAGCATCCGGATCCGACTCGAGGAATTCGAGCGCGACCTCGAAGTCGTGGCGGCCGTCGATGACCCCGTAGGTCATCGAGAAGAACAGGCGCAACTCGCGAAACGCGGCCCGGCGCGTGTCAAGGCGCGTCGGATCGTTGAACAGCCCCAGCACCAGCACCTCACCACCCGGATTCACGGTCCGAACCGCGAGATCAAAGGTTTCCGGCCCTCCCCCGACTGCCTCGACCACGACATCGGGCGCGAACCCACGAATTCCGGAGACCACATCGTCAACAACGGGATCCAAGACGTCGATCGCCCCGAGGGTCTCGGCCGCCGCAGCCTGGCGGGGGTAGCGAGCCACACACAGCAGGGCATCGGCGCCGAGGCGCGCAGCAGCGGCGGTCGCGAGCAGTCCGATTGCGCCCGCTCCGATCACTGCGATCTTGCGACCGGCCAGCGTCCCGTCCTGGGCGGCGAAAATATGGCTTGCCCGGTAGGCGTGAACCGCACATGCAAGAGGCTCGGTGAGGCTCGCCAATTCGTCGGCCATTCCGTCGGGAACGTCGAACAAGCTCCAGGCGTTGACCGACATCCGCTCTGAGAACCCCCATGACCGGAGGGGGGCGCGGTTGCTGCAGAACAGTGCCTTGCCATCCAGGCACGCCGCGCATTTCCCGCAATTCCCCGCCAGGTTCGGTTCTACGACGACTCGCCGGCCGCGCCCGTCGTCAGCTCCTGGCGCCCAGGCGACGACCTCGTGTCCTGCTATGCCGGGGATCGATGCTCTACCCCGCCCGATCATCAAGTCCGGATGACGCCATCCGTGAAGGTCGGAGCCGCAGATCCCGCAAGCGATGACGTCGATTTCGACGAGGTGGCCTTCAACTCGGCTAGGCGGTACCTCGCGAACTGCGATTTCTTCCGCCCCGTCGAGGAAGGCGGCGCGCATCAGTAGCGGAATCGGGGCATGGGCGGATTGATGGAGTATTCAACGACGCCATAGCCGCGCTCTCCGGTTTCGAGCACCTCGAAATCGAAGAAGGGCTCGTAACAATCCAGCCGGGCCTCTGCGTCGTTCTCGTCACGCATCAAACCGTTGCGGGTTTGGGCGTGCTTTCGGCCCGTCGCAATCGTGAGTTGCTCGTCCCCGAGATCGAACCTGATGTCGAACGACATAGCCGTGCGGTAATCGTCTTCGAGGCGCGGCACGCATGAAGCGCCGACGATCGGTCGAGACCCGTCGGCGTCGCCTACCCATCCTCCCACCGGGTTGGCGCCCTCGGGCAACCGCCGGTCCGGATTCATCCAGCCGAATGCATTGAGGTGACGGTGCTCGAGCTGGATCGACGGCCAGAAGTGACCGAGAGATCGTTGTAGCGTTCGATGATTGCGCGGCTCCCAGGAGCTGGAGCGCACGAATCGGTGGGTCCAGGAATGATCGCGGTGGGCCCATGAATCGATGGCCCGTCGTTCGCCCTTGCGGGGACCTCCGAACGTCTCGAAGGAGCCTTCGCAGGAGAGTGCCTGCTCGTAGTGACCGCCGTAGTCTTCGTAGGCACCAAGCGGATTGCCCCCCAAACAGTCGTCGTAGTCGAAGAGCGCGAAACGGCTGCGATAGGTGAGATCGAATCCGAACTTGGGGCCGTCGAAACTCCAACGGTACTGCTCGAAAGGCTTGTCGACTCGAAATGTGAGCCGTTGATCCCCGATCGTTTCGAACACCGGATCGACCTCGAGCGGTTGGCGTGAAGCCCATTGCTGGTGGACGCCGTCGATGACGTAGAACGCGCTCGCTCGCACGTAACCGTGACTCAGCGAAGCATGGATGTGGTTGATGCCGAAGACGTCTGCCTCGCGATCGACGACCGAAAACCAGAAGTTGTCGCTCCAGAGGTGCTTGTCCGGGGCGTCGACAGGAGGGGCGTGGAGGTATTCGTCTCGTTCCTTCAGCGCCATGCCATCTCCTGGAGAAACGTCGGGCGCCCCGTAAAACGGAGCCCGAGCGCTTGCAATGCCGGCTGCAGGTTACGCCCGCCGTCTGCCGCCGCCACCGTCAGGACTTCGAACGCCGCCTCCCATGCCGCCTCTAAGTCTGACAGGTCGAGCGCTTTCGTCAGAGCCTGCATACCGCCGATAGCTCGCAATCGATCCACAGACCGGCGAAGCGCGCGGCTTCCCTCATCGTCTTCGAGCAAGTGTGAGCGCAGCGGTCCGCCGGTACCGGGGTGGCGGGCAATCTCGATACGCCTTGCAGAGCTCAGCATCGGGGCGTAGTGGCTCGGCCGCTTAGCGAGATCGCGGGGAAGGTGACCGAGACCGTCCTCTAGCCAGCTCGCCAGATCCCACATGCCCGAATTTCCGGCCTCTCCGATCGCCGCCAGCGCCGCGCGGTCAGACTTCCCCGAAGCCAGGGCTGAGATCCCCCGCATCGAGGCCGTGTAAGACCTCCAGCGCTCGAGCCTGAGGTAGAAGGTCATCAGGGACTCGTCGACCTTTCGCCCCGATGCGCCTTCGTAGAGAGCGACCGCCTCACGATCGATTCCTCCCCACGCGGAGAATTGGCGTGTGAATGCTATGTCGCACATCGGATCGCCCGCCCAGGCTCGCTCCCAATCAAGCACTCCGCTGATCTCTCCGCCGTCATCCCACAGGATGTTGCCGATGCGGTAATCACCGTGACAGACAACAGGTTCGTCGCTGCCTCCCGGAAGGTTGCTCAGAAGCCACCGAAGGCCGATTTCGAACCCCGGCTGTCGCGCGGCAGCGGCACGGCAGTAGTGCTCCACCTCGACGTCGATGATCGATCGAATCGCTTCTCCCGTCGTTTTGACCGCGGAGAGCTGGGAGGGATCACCCAAACGATGGAGATCCCCGAGCGCGACAGCCATCGCTGCTCGATAGCGCCTTCTTTCGTGGAGTGGGATCTTCTGCGAGCTCCGCAGTCTCGCCCCGGGGGCAACGGTCTGGACCTGCAGCGGCGCCCCGAACTTGGAAGGGTGCGCAGCGACAAGCAACACGTCTGGGGCAGGCATCGCCCCACGGGCAGCCCGGAGGGCACGCCGTTCCACCCCGACGTCGTAGGGATCGAGCGTTCCGCCTCGCGGAGCGACTCTCACTACTGCCTCGGGACCTGCAGCGGTCGACACGAGGTAGGTATCCCATGAGTGTCCGCCCGGCATCGGCTGGACGCGCGCCGCTCCGAGCGAACGCCCGAGTGCCGTTTCGACAGCTCGCACGATCTGGACTTCGACGGCCATGGGCTGGACCGTACCTCCCTCGTTCCTAAGTGGTTAGTTCCAAGGGCTTCTGGAAGTGGCCAGTGGTCAGCGGTCAGTGGTCCGTCTGGCACGAAACACCGGACTATCAGAGAGGGCTCACGAGCAGAGAGGGCTCACGAGTTCCGAGACAATCCCAACCCCAACTGGCCACAGGCCACTGGCCACCGGAAACTGGCCCCATCCCTTGGAACTACTCGTCTGGTCGCCGAACCTGCCGATCATGCGTTGATCGCACCCCTGGCCCGTACACTCGCGCCAGTGAAGGCCGCACAGAACTTGTATCCAAC
Source organism: Acidimicrobiia bacterium (assembly GCA_021296345.1). Classification (GTDB taxonomy): domain Bacteria; phylum Actinomycetota; class Acidimicrobiia; order Spongiisociales; family Spongiisociaceae; genus Spongiisocius. Next base: position 6,543 of record JAGWAN010000052.1, read on the forward strand.
CCTTTTCTCATCTTGGCGCCTCGGACCGCTCGAGCTCTCGAACCGGATACTGCTCTCGCCCATGACGACCGGATTCGGGTTCCAGGCCGGGCTTCCCACAGAGCACCTGATCGAGTATTTCGCAGCTCGCACCCACGATGTGGGGATGGCGATAGTGGCTTTCGGGGCGGTTGCGCCGGAGGGTCGAGTCGAGCAGCAGATTCCGTGGATGTGGCTCGACGACGCGGACCGAGCTCTCGCCCCGTTGGCCGCTGCCATGGCGGCCAACGGCGCTGCGCCGTGTCTCCAGCTCGGCCATGGCGGCCGTCAGGTGAGCCCGAAGGTGATAGACGGCGACCCCGTGGCCCCATCCGCGAAAGCGCCGCTAGTCCACGTCAGCCGGCAACCGCGGTCGTTGGAGATCAGCGAGGTCGAGGATCTCATCACCGCATTCGCTACCGCGGCCAGGAAGGCGTCGACTGCCGGGTTCGTGGCTGTCGAGGTGCACGCTGCACACGGTTACCTCATCCATCAATTCATGTCCGCCGAATCAAACCACCGCAACGACGTGTACGGCGGTGACACCGTCGCTGCGAGAGCTCGCTTCGGCGTCGAGATCGTCGGTGCGATCAAGGAAGCCGTCCCCGAACTCGCCGTGATGGTTCGCCTCAATGGGGCCGACTTCGTGCCTGGAGGTATCGAGGTCGCGGACGCCGTAGTGGCGGCCAGATCCTTTGCGGCCGCCGGAGCCGACGGGTTGGTCGTGTCTGCGGGTGTCTACGGTTCCGTTCCCTACACCATTCCGTTGCTCGACGATCCCGAGGGCACGTTCGTCGACCTCGCGTCGCAGGTGCGCGCCGGCGTCGACCTTCCCGTTGTGGCCGTCGGGCGCATCACCGATCCCTCAACCGCAGAGATGGCGTTGGCCTCGGGCCGCTGCGATGCGGTAGCCGTCGGCCGGGCGCTTCTGGCGGATCCCGCCTGGGCGACCAAGGCGAGGAACGGGCAGTCTGCCCGGATCAGGCCCTGTATCGGAACGGTGGAGGGATGTGCGGGAATGCTCCAGCACGGTGACCCCATTTCGTGCTCGGTGAACCCTGATGTCGGGAGAGAGGTCCGTCCGACCTTCCTACCTGCCCGCGCCGCGCCGCACCGACTCGTGGTGATTGGCGCAGGCCCTGCCGGCCTTGAAGCGGCTCGGAAGGGCGCCCGCGAGGGCCATGAAGTCGTCATCGTCGATCGGGCGGATACGATCGGGGGCAGCCTCAGGTTTGCCGCGCAGACGCCGCCACTGCGCCATGTGCAGCGTCTTGTGGATTGGTTCTCCCTCGAGATGGAGCACCTCGATGTCGATGTGAGACTTCAATTCGAGGCCACGGCGGCTTCGGTGGGCGATCTCGACCCCGGCTTTGTGGTCGCCGCCACAGGAAGCATCACTGAGGTGCCGGTGCTCGACGGATACGACCGCATACCCGTCTGGTCCGCCGAGGCCTTGCTGGCTGCCGAGGAATCGACTCTAGGAACGCCGGAACCCGTAGGAGAGGTCGTGGTCCTCGGTGGGGGTCGCCGAGCTCTGGCAACATCATTGTGGCTGATCCACAAGGGGAATCCTGTCGTCGTCGTAGCCGGCACGCGTGCCGGCAACGACACCAGCGGGTTGGCCAGGCGGGCGTATCTCAGCCGCATCGAATCGGCCGGTGGATCGGTCGTTCTGGCGCTCCCACGGCGCCTTGACGAGTCCGGGGTGGTGGCTTCGGCCGAGGACGGCGAGATCTTTATTCCCTGCGGCGGGGTTGTGATCGCCGATCCGGCGCGCTCAGTTCGGCTGAGCTGGCTCGATCAGCTGAAGGCGCCCTTCGTCGTCATCGGCGACGCCCGGGCTCCGAGAGGGATCGGGCCGGCGATCGCCGAGGGCAACGACGCTCTCAGGGCCTTGACCTGAGAGCGAGAACGCGGTGGGTGCGCCTCGGCAGGGCGCCCTCGCTGGTACGTTTCAACTACGATCGCGCCCGCTAGCCCCGTTGAGGGCTCTCTGGAGAAGGCCGTGGACGTTCCAACTTCACCGCAAACCATCGTCCAGCAGTACTTCGCGTCGATCAACTCTCGAGATTGGCCGGCGCTTCGAGAGGTCCTCCATCCACACCTAACGATGCGGGTCGTTGGCAAGGGACGCCTCGAGGGCGTGGGGGCCGCGCTGGCCTACTTCGAGACCTTGCTGGCGGGTTTTGCAGAAGGAACCGACCGCCCCACTCGTTTCCTGGCATCAGGGAGCAGCGTGGTGGTTGAGATCGACTTTGACGGCCGCACGGTGGGCGGACACCCTGTGGCCTTTTCCGCGGTGGATGTGTTCGACATCTCCGACGGCAAGATCAAGTCGTTGAGTGTTTGGTACGACTCGCTGGACGTTGCCCGTCAGGTCAAGGGCCGACCGGAGCGCACCGAACCGTAGCCCGAGCCACCAGGTCAGTGGTTAGGGGTCAGTGGGCAGTGGGCAGTGGGCAGTGGGCAGTGGGCAGTCTGGCGGGATCATCGGACTATCAAAAGGGGCTTACGAGCAGAGGAGACTCCCGAGTTCCCAGACAATCCCAGCCCCAACTGGCCACTGGCCACTGCCCACAAATCTGTGGGCGGTGGGCGGGTCGTCGTCTCAGCGGGCGCGTTGTAGGCTCCTGCCATCCGGGCCGTAGCCAATGCCGGAAGTGAAGACAATCGATGGATCAGAAAGCGACAGCGAGCGCCTTCATCGTCGATGCGCAGATCTCGCTGGGCCGGTGGCGTAGCAAGACTCGCCGGGGGATCGTCTCCCAGGCCGCATACGACGAGGACGCCGTCACGATGGCTGCCCGGTGCGGCCTCGCGATGCTGGACAGGAACCCGGACGTCACTCCGACCGGTTTGATGACAGCAACCGTGTCGGCCCCGCTCCCGGAGCCCGGTATGGCCCCCTTTCTTGCCGAGATGCTGGACATCCGGTCCGCTGCGGATCGTCCCGGGCCCGACGTGTTGGAGCTGGCCGGGTCGGTCTCTTCCGGTGTTGCCGCGGTTGCCGAAGCGGCGAGGCGCGTGACCGGCGGCCGCGGGCCGGTGCTCGTCGTAGTCTCCGATGACCGCCGGGATACCAAAGGCCGGCCTCTAGGGGCGGCAGCAGTCGCCCTCTTGATCGATTCGGTCGGAGATGTGGGCAGTGTCACCCCGGCAGAGAGCGGCGCCGAATTGTTCCTGGATCGCTGGCAACGTCGCGGCACACCGGGAGTTCAGGCCGGTGACAGGTCTCTCGATCGGTATTCGCCCGCCCAGGGCTTCGCTGACGGGCTCGACGCTGACCGAGTCCTTCTTTCGACTGCCTTCGGTCCGCAGATCGAAGGCGCGGGATTTCCGGGATGCGCCGCACCCCTGATCGGCCTCTTCGCGAGTGACGCCACAGAGGGTCGGGATCTGGTGGTCGCCTCGTCGGCCGGAGGTATCAGCCACGCCGTCCGGATAACGGTCGGATCCCGGTTTTCTGACATCAGGGAACAGGCTGTCGATGAGATCTCGGGCGGGCTTCGCGGAAAGCGTCCGGCCGATCCCGACGAGTCCACGTTCACCCCATACTCATCCCAAGCGATGGCCTACAGGGAGCGAAGCCAGACGTTTCGGCTGCTCGCTGCGAGGAACACCGAGACCGGGGGAGTCGTCTTCCCACCGCCGCCCGCCGCGTCAAGCGCCGGATTCGAGCCGTTCCATCTTGCCCGCACCGGCACCGTGATGACCTTCGCCCGGGACCACGTGTTCCCGTTCGGCGGCCCGCTTTCCATGGCGGTCGTCGAACTCGACGGCGGCGGTCGCTTCTACGGCCAGGTTGCCGACCGACTCGAAGTCGAGATCGGCGACCGTGTGGAACTGGTTCTGCGCAGACTGCACGATGGGGGCAACGTACCCAACTACTTCTGGAAGATCCAAGCTGCAACCACATGGGCGACCTGATGGGCATCGCTGGAGAAGTAGCCATTGTCGGCGCGGCAATGACGAGATTCGGCGTGCTTCACGACGTGGGTTACCTCGACCTCGTGGCCGAAGCCGGTCATCGCGCCGTCACCGATGCGGGCCTCACGATGGACGCCGTCGACGCCGCCTGGCTGGCGACGGCCGAGCCTCAGACTTCGGGACTCATCGGCGATTCCGGGGCTGCGGTTGCCGAGGCCTTGCGATTCTCTCCCCGCCCTGTGACACGGGTATCGAACTTCTGCACGAGTGGGATGGAGGCCGTGCGGGGCGCAGCCCTCGCCGTAGCCGCCGGGGAATACGACATCGTTCTGGCGATCGGAGCAGAGAAGATGCGCGACGTGACTCCTAAGGGGTCTCTCGTCGCCAAGACCGCCGAGGGCAGCCACCCGACACTGGCCAAGGGCAGGACCGCGCCCGGCCAGTTCGCATTGCTCGCCAACCGCTACCTCGACACCTACGGATATCCGAGACACGACCTCGCCCGGGTGGCCATGAAGAATCACCGCAACGCGATGTCGAACCCGAGCGCACAATTCGGCTCGGAGCTCACGATGGAACAGGTACTCGAAGCTCCCATCGTCGCTGAGCCTCTCGGCCTCTACGACTGCACCCCAACGACTGACGGGGGGGCCGCCGTCGTCGTGGCGTCGCGTGAATGGGCCCAGGCGAACGCCTCGCACTATGCGTTGATCGACGGGGTCGGCCTGTCCGTGACCGGTGGCTATGTGTCGAACTTCTTCGAGGAGTCGGGCGACTACCTCGGCTTCGCATCGACCCGCGAAGCGGCAGCGCGGGCGTACCGCCAGGCAGGAATCACCGATCCGAGGTCCGAGCTCGACCTGGTCGAGTGCCACGACTGCTTCACGATCACCGAGATCGTAAACACCGAAGACCTCGGGCTGGCCGAGCGAGGCAAGGGGGTCGAGCTGCTCCGGTCTGGAGCGACCGCCCATGACGGCGAAATCCCCGTCAACGTGTCCGGAGGTCTCCAGGCGTGCGGCCACCCGGTCGGAGCGACCGGTGTGCGCATGGTTGTCGAGATCGCCAATCAGGTGACCGGTCGAGCCGGAGCTCGCCAGGTCGCCGGCGCCACGAAGGGACTGGCGCACACCCTCGGCGGTCCGGGCGTCATTGCGTGTGTGATGGTGATCGGGGCTGATCGGTAGCCCGACTACCCGGGACTCAGGCTCTCTGGTTGAAGCCGCGGCCGAGATACTGTGACACGATGCGGACCCGCTGGATCGTCGGGGTACCGCCCGCCAGCGCCCACCCGTGCGCATCACGGTGATAGCGCTCTAGCCCGTACTCCACCGAGTAGCCGTACCCGCCATGGAGTTGGATCGCGAGATCCGAAACCTCCTTGGCCATTTCGTTGGAGTAACACTTTGCTATCGAAGCATCCAGTGGATCGGGCGCTCCGGTCCCCGCGCCGGCAGCCGCGGTCCATATCAATCGCCGTGCCGCCCGGGTCTTGAGGACCATGTCTGCCAGAGCCAGCTGAACCGCCTGGAACTCGACGATGTCCTTCCCGAACTGTTTGCGCTCTTCCACATACCTGGCAGTGAGGTCGAGGCAGGCCTGGCCGATGGCCAGCGACATCGTCGCGTTGCCGAGACGCTCGATGGAGAAGGCGGTGAACAGGTCCCGGAATCCCCCGGCGGGCACTAGCACGTTCTCCGCCGGAACCCTCACGTCCTCGAAGAACATGTCGGCCGACGGGATACCGCGAAAACCCATCAGGTCCTCCTGCGGGCCGAAGGTGAGGCCGCCGGTGCCGGCCTCGACGACCACAGCGCCGATGCCCTTCGATCCGGGCTGTTCGTTCATCCTGACGTACACGAGATACATCTCGGCGTGCCCGCCGCCCGAACACCATCGCTTCATGCCGTTAATGACGACCTCGTCTCCGTCGCGGACTGCCGATGTCGTGAGATCCGTTGCCGCCGACCCGGCGTCCGGTTCCGAGATCGAGATGGCCATGGTGGCAGAGCCCCGGATCACCGGGGGCAGGAACCTCTCCTTCTGGGCATCGGAGCCGAGCAAGGCGATCGCCCGGGCCGGACCGGTGTTCGACTCGAACGCCTGAAAGGCCGCGATCTGGTTCCGCTTAGCCAGTTCCTCTATGACGATGAGCGAGTCGAGCAGGGTTCCGTCGCCCCCGCCGTAGGCGCCGGGAAGGCCGATTCCGAGCAGTCCCAGGTCTCCGAGCCGCTTTCGTTCTTCATCAGGCATGAAGGTGCGGTCCCGATCCCAGGCTTCGGCCTTGGCGGCGTAGACCTCGTCGGCGAGCCTCGCCGTGGACGCTCTCAGGATCTCCTGCTCAGGGGTTAGCGCGAACTCGATCAAGAAACACCTCGCTGGGAAGGAACCCTCAGGATTCTATGGCCGCTGATGCGTGCGCCGTGCTCACTCGAAGCCGGAAACGGCGTCGCCGGCCAGCCATCTGATCCGGTTCAGCAGTCTCGTCAGGTCCTCAATCGCGATGCCCTCTTCATCGAGGCGCCGGAACACGGCGTTGATCGCATCCGTCGCCCGGCCAACCACGTCGCGGCCCTGGGTCGTGATCGATGCGAGCACCACCCGGCTGTCGGTCACGCCGACCCGTCGACCGACGAGCCCGTCGCGTTCAAGGCGCTTAACGGCACTCGTGACGCTCGCAGGATGGACCTGAAGCCTCGCTCCGATCTTCCCCATGGGCAGCTCACCGGCGCGGCTGAACCCGAGCAGGCGCAGGATCTCGAACCGGGCGAAGCTGAGGCCGGACGGGGCAAGCGCTACTTCGACCATTGCCGTGACGATCTGGTTCGCTCTCACCAGCGTCGTGACCACAGACATGCCGCCGGCCGCGTCGGCCCAGCCGTGGTGTTCCCATTGCCGCCGCGCTTCGGCGATCGGGTCCATGGGGGGTTTGCTTGCCGCCTGCTTTGCTATATCCTTTGACATCAAAGTAATCCCACACTAGTAGTGAGGAAGCCAATGCCGGGACCCGGTCATCACCTGCGTGTCGTCACGGCGACATCCCTCTTCGACGGTCACGACGCGGCGATCAACATCATGCGACGCATCCTCCAGGCCGCCGGCGTGGAAGTGATACACCTCGGTCACAACCGGTCGGTCCAGGCACTCGTGGAGGCGGCCGTTCAAGAAGATGCACAAGCCGTCGCCGTCACCTCCTACCAGGGAGGCCACCTCGAGTTCTTCGGCTATCTCCGCTCGCTGCTCGACGAGGTCGGGGCAACCGACGTGAAGATATTCGGCGGCGGAGGGGGCACCATCCTCCCCGAGGAGGCGGAGAGCCTCCGGGCTCAGGGGGTCGAACGGATCTACGGTCCCGACGAAGGAAGGGAGTTGGGCCTGCAGGGGATGATCGACGATTTGATCGCGCGCGCAGATGCCCCCCGCGGAGTCGAGGTAGATGTCGGTCTCGCCGACCTGTCGGTGACAGATAAGCGCGCCGTGGCCCGGCTCATCTCGGCAGCGGAGAACGCGCCCGAAAGGCACGCTGCGCTCCTCGAATCCGTCGCGTCGGCCGCGGCCGAATCCTCGTCCCTCGTCGTCGGGATCACCGGCACGGGCGGATCCGGGAAGTCGTCGCTCATCGACGAGGTCGTGCTGCGCTTCGTTGCCGATCGTGAGGACAGATCGATCGCGATCATCTCGATGGACCCATCTCGCCGACGGTCGGGCGGTGCTCTGCTGGGTGATCGGATCCGCATGAACTCGGTGCACCAGCCGCGCGTCTTCATGCGATCCCTCGCAACCCGTCAGGCGAATCTCGCGCTGTCCCCCCACGTCCCGGCCGCCGTGAACATCGTCAAAGCGGCGGGCTTCGACCTGGTGATACTCGAGACGGCGGGCATCGGGCAGTCGGACACCGAGATCGTCGACCACTCGGACCTGAGCGTCTACGTGATGACGCCCGAGTACGGAGCGCCTTCGCAACTCGAGAAGATCGACATGCTCGATTTCGCCGACCTCGTGGCGATCAACAAGTCCGATCGGCGCGGGGCCCTCGACGCGTTGCGCGATGTCAAGAAGCAGTGGCGTCGCAACCGGGTCGACTTCGACCGCCCGGACGATGACGTGCCCGTGTACCTCACGTCGGCTTCGCATTTCAACGATCCAGGTACGAACCGGTTCTTCCTCGCCCTACTGGCCGAGATCGACCGGCGGTCGTCCTTCGAGTTCCGTCCCCATCGCGAGCTTCGGGTCGACCGGACCGGCGCCGGGCGCATCATCCCGGGCAATCGGGTCCGCTACCTCTCCGAGATCGCCGAGACGATCCGTGAATACAACGCGCGCGTGGAACGACAGGCGGACCTCGTCCAGGAGCTCCAGGGGCTCATGGCCACCGCCGACCGCACCGGCCTGGACCTCTCGGAGGAGATCGACTCGGTTCGGGCCGGCCTCGGCGCCGAAACGATACGGACCATCGACGAGTGGGACGCAATGAGAGAGCGATACCAAACCGACGAGGTGTCGTATTCCGTTCGGAACCGCGTCGTCACGGTGGAGGCGGCTACGACGACCCTGTCGGGGACGCGGGTGCCCAAGGTAGCGTTCCCCAAGATGCGCGGCTGGGGCGACCGGGTCCGATGGGTGCTCCAGGAGAACGTGCCCGGATCGTTCCCCTACACCGGTGGCGTCTTCCCGTTCCGCAGCACGACCGAGCGGCCGACCCGCATGTTCGCCGGCGAAGGCGGTCCCGAGCAGACCAACCGACGGTTCCACTACCTGTCACGAGGGATGCCGGCAGCCCGCCTGTCAACGGCTTTCGACTCGGTGACGCTGTACGGCGAAAACCCGGATGACCGGCCGGACATCTACGGCAAGGTCGGCAACAGCGGCGTTTCGCTCGCATCGCTGGACGACGCGAAACGGCTCTACTCGGGTTTCGACCTGTTGGACCCCAGCACTTCGGTATCGATGACCATCAACGGCCCGGCCCCCATGATCCTCGCCTTCTTCCTCAACGCCGCGATCGACCAACAGTGCGAGCGGTACGTCGACGAGCACAGGCTCTGGGAGGTCGTCGAAGCCAGACTCAACGATCGATACGAGAACCGTGGAGTGGCTCGCCCGGCCTACCGGGCCGGATTACCGGAGGGCAACGACGGCTTGGGCACGCGGCTCCTCGGCATCTCGGGGGACGAGGTCGTGCCGGAGGACGTCTACGCCGAGATCCGGCGCGACGTGCTCGGGAGGGTTCGGGGCACCTTGCAGGCCGACATCCTGAAGGAGGATCAGGCTCAGAACACCTGCATCTTCTCGACCGAGTTCGCCCTCCGCATGCAAGGCGACATCCAGCAGTTCTTCATCGACAACGCCGTACGGAACTTCTACTCCATCTCGATCAGCGGGTATCACATGGCGGAGGCGGGCGCCAACCCCATTACCCAGCTCGCGTTCACGCTGGCGAACGGGTTCACGTTCATCGAGCACTTCCTGGCGAGAGGGATGGCAGTCGATGAGTTCGCCCACAACCTTTCGTTCTTCTTCTCCAACGGTGTCGACGCCGAGTACGCCGTCATCGGCCGGGTCGCGCGGCGGATCTGGTCGAAGGCTCTGCGCTATCGCTACGCAGCTTCGGACCGCTCGCAGATGCTGAAATACCACATCCAGACCTCCGGGCGCTCCCTCCACGCCCAGGAGATCGGGTTCAATGACATCCGGACGACGCTTCAGGCCTTGTACGCGGTCTACGACAGCGCGAACTCGCTCCATACCAACGCCTACGACGAGGCGATAACCACCCCGACCGAAGAATCGGTGCGGCGCGCGCTGGCCATACAGCTCATCATCAACGAGGAGCTGGGCCTCAACCGCAACGAGAACCCGCTTCAAGGGTCCTTCGTGGTCGAGGAGCTCACCGACCTCGTAGAGGAAGCGGTGTTGATGGAGTTCGACCGCATCAGCGAGCGAGGCGGCGTCCTCGAAGCGATGGAGACTCAATATCAGCGGAGCAAGATTCAGGAGGAGTCACTCCACTACGAGCGGCTCAAGTCATCGGGTGATCTCCCCATCATCGGCGTCAACACGTTTCTCTCGGACGATGGATCGCCCTTTGTACGGCCGGAGAAGATCATCCGATCCGCGGCCGAGGAACGAGACCGGCTCGTGGCCGAGATGGACCAACTCCACCACCGCAACGAGAAACAAGCAGCGGAGCTCCTCGACGAGCTACAGCGAGTCGCGCTATCGGGCGGCAACACATTCGACGCCCTCATGGCAGCGGCAAAGGTGTGCAGTCTTGGCCAGATGACGCACGCTCTCTACGCCGTGGGCGGCCAGTACCGCCGGAACATGTAGCGCCGCGCCGGCCGCCGTCGAGAGTGATCGACCCGGCACGCCAACAGCTCGAAACAGCCACGAGACTTCCTCGGCCAGAGGGTGCCGGGCGGTGAGAGTGCCCGTAAAGGACTTGGCATCACGCTTCTCTCGATGCGGCTCCGTCGGCTGTGCTGAACAAGGCCACCGGGAACCCACATGGGGGCTGTATCTCCTGGGTGGCCGTGGTGTGGACGTTGAAGCGCCCCGGTCTCCCCGGAGACTTTGATGGATACCCCGGGCGGTTCAACTCCTACATCGTAAGCCTGTTTGCTCGGCGGCTGCGGTGGGGGTGGGTTACCCTTTTCTTGGGATCTTGTTGGAGGGCTCCGATGGCAGTGACCGGATTGGGTGGGCGTTGGGTTGTCGGGTCGGTGG
>JAGWAN010000053.1 GCA_021296345.1 Acidimicrobiia bacterium
CGAGCGGGCGAGATACACGGCATCCTCGGAGAAAACGGGGCCGGCAAGTCCACCCTGATGCGCATGATCTTCGGCCTGGTCAATCCCGACCAGGGGGTGATCAGGATCGATGGCCAGGCGACCCGAATAGCAGATCCGTCGGAGGCTGTCCGCTGTGGGATCGGCATGGTGCACCAGCATTACAGCCTGGTCGACGCGCTTACGGTCTGGGAGAACGTTGCTCTCGGCGAAATCGGGCCCCTGGATCCCGGCACGACCAAGGCCCGTGTCCGGAGGATCTCCTGGCGCTACGGCCTCTCGGTTGATCCCGACGCCACCGTGCGCGACCTCTCGGCCGGAATCCGCCAGAGGGTTGAGATCATCAAGTGCCTGGGGCGCCGGCCCCGCATGATCATCCTCGACGAGCCGACCTCGGCGCTCACCCCGGCCGAGTCACAGTACCTGTTCGACGTTCTCCTAACCGGCGTGCGGACCCAGGGTTGGGCGGTGGCGCTGGTCAGCCACAACCTCGATGAGATACTGCGGGCAACCGACAGGATCACGGTGATGCGGCAGGGTCGGGTGGTGGATCGCCTGCTGACCGCCGAAGCCCGGGTTCCCTCGCTTGCCCGGGCGATGGTGGGCCGTCCCGTACCGCTCCGTACGGTCACCGCCGCGTTCGAGCGGGATCAGGTTGCCCGGGATCTGCTCGATGCCGACCCGATGGACGATGAGGGACCCGAACAGATCGCCGAGACAAGCACACGGACCACTCCGGTCTTGCAGGTGGACAACGCCTCGGTGAAGGGCGCAGACGGGAGGGTGCTGCTGGATGGCCTGTCGCTAGCAGTAGGGGCCGGTGAGATAGTCGGGGTGGCGGGCGTGGAGGGCAACGGCCAGACCGCCCTCGCCGATATGCTGGCCGGCCTCCTCCGCCTCGATGACGGGACGGTCCTGGTCAAGGGCCGGACGGTCCCGACCGGTGTGGCGGGAGCCATGACCGGGGCCGGCATAGCCGTCGTACCGGCCGATCGTCACCGAGCCGGATGCGTGCTGGACATGAGCGTGGCCGAGAACCTGATGATCCCCTCCGTGCGCAACATGCGACGTTGGGGTTTGCTCCGCCTGGACGCCATCCGGCGCAACGCCCTCCGGTTGATCGACGAGTACGACATCCGAACGTCCGGACCCGACGCATCGCTCGGTGATCTGTCGGGCGGGAACCAGCAACGGACGGTGATCGCGCGTGCTCTGTCCGCCTCCCCTGTGGTCATGGTTGCCCACCATCCCACCAGAGGCCTCGATATCGGGGCTATCGAATACGTGGGGGAACGGATCCGGAATGCGGCGGACCAGGGAATCGGGGTGCTGCTCCTCTCCACCGACCTTCGTGAGATACTGTCGCTGGCCGATCGGTTGGTGGTGATCCATCGGGGAAGCATCGTGGGCGAGATGTCTCGCGATGAGTTCGACCTGCCGAGGCTGGGCTTGCTGATGGGAGGGACGGACGAGGAGGAGAAAGCCTCTTGAGCACCGATTCTCCGGTCTCTCCCGCTGATGCTTCCGGTCCCAGCCTCTGGGACCCACGCCTGTACGCGCTGTTGCTGTACGGGGTGAGCGTCGGGTTCGCCCTGGTGATCTCGGCCGGGCTGGTGGCGGTCACGGGAAATGCCTGGGGAAGCGTCGCCGGCGCCTTGGTGGACGGCGCCTTCCTCGCCCCCGGACGGTGGGGCGAGACGTTGGGGGTCGCCACACCCATCCTGCTGGTGGCCCTCGGCATGGTGGTGGGGGTCAGGGCCGGTTTCTTCAACATCGGGCAGGAGGGCCAGCTTCTGATGGGTGCGCTGGCGATGGCCGTCATCGGAACCAGGCTGGCCGGGTCGGGCCTTCTTCTTCTTGTGGGCGGACTGGCCGCCGGGGCGGTGGCCGGGGGCCTCTACGCGGGGGTGGCGGCCTTAATGAGGTTCCGCCGGGGAGTCCCCGAGGTCATCTCCACCCTGCTCCTGGTGTTCGTGGCCTTTCAGATAGTGGGTTTTGCCATCACGACCGACTGGTTCCTGCGGGACCTCGACCCGACCCGGCCTAGCCAGGCCGTAACCAGCGCCGCCCTACCCGACTCCGTGCGCCTGCCGGTCATCACGGTCTGGGGCAACGAGGTCAGCATCGGATTCTTCCTGGCGCTCCTGGGTGCCGGGTTGGCGGCGTTCGTCCTGGCCCGAACCGTGTTCGGGTTCAAGCTCCGGCTACTGGGGAGCAATCCCAAGGTAGCGCAGCAGGCGGGAGTGTCCTTCGGGCGGGCCGGGGCCACGGCCCTCTTCATCTCGGGCGCCGCGGCCGGTCTGGCAGGGGCCTTGATGCTGGTCGCCGGGGCATCGAGCGCTCGCCTGACTGCCGGTTTCTCCAACGAGATCGGATGGCAGGGACTGCTCGTGGCCCTGCTGGCGCGCAACCGACCCCTGCTCTGCATTCCGATGGCGATCCTGTTCGCGGCTCTTCGAACCGGATCCGGGTTTCTGGCAGCCACCGGGGTGGACCGGACCGTGGTCGACGTGGTCCAGGCCATGATGGTGCTGGCCCTGCTGGTCCCTCCGGCGGTTGAGTTCATGCGGGATCGGCGCCGGATATCGATCGCAGCCCAGGCAACGGAACCGGCATGAGCGACATACTCGGCGCCCTGGGTGACATATTCGCCAGTCCCGCCATGTACGGGAGCGCGGTGAGGCTCGGAGTGTTCCTGGCCTTCGCTGCGCTGGGGGAGTTGGTGGCCGAGAAGGCGGGAACCATCAACATATCGGTGGAAGGCTCCCTGCTGGCGGGCGCGTTGGGCGGGACGGTGGCCTTCGACCTGTCCGGATCGGTCGTCATCGGCCTGGCCGCGGGAGCGGCGGCCGGGGTGTCGGTGGCAATGGTGGCGGCAAACATGAGCCACCGGCTCACCGCCGACCAGTTCGTGGTGGGAATCACGGTCAACGTTCTCGTGCTGGGCCTGGCCGGGTTCCTGGACGCCACCGTCAGCCCGCTCGGAGGACGGGCCGGGGTGGTCGCCATCCCGTTCCTGTCCCGAGTGCCCGTGATCGGACCGGCGCTGTTCGAGCAGACCTGGCCCACGTACCTGGTGTACGGGCTGGTCCCGTTGACCTGGTGGCTCCTCTACCGGACTCGATGGGGGCTGGAGGTGAGGTCCGCAGGCGAGAACCCCCAGGCCGCGGACGTTTCGGGGGTTCACGTCAACCGCCGCCGCCGCGAAGCCATCTACTACGGCGGAAGCCTGTCAGGCTTGGGAGGGGCGTTCCTGATCCTGGGCCAGGTGGGGAGCTTCGATGTAGGCGCCGTCGGCGGCCGGGGCTTCATCGCCATAGCCGCGGTCTATTTCGGTGGGTGGACGCTCCGAGGCACCCTGATCGGGGCGCTCCTGTTCGGGATGGCGGACGCCTTCCGCCTGGCCGTTCCGGTGCTGGGCTACCAGGTGAACGCCCAGCTCCTGGCCGCCCTGCCCTATATCCTCACGCTGGTCGTCATGTACTTCATCACCAAACGGTTCGTCCAGCCGGCTGCCCTGGCCAGACCGTTCGTGAGGGGCCTGCGGTAGCCCTGATCATTCATGTTCCCAGCACACCGATACGCACCAGACCCATTCAACGTCATCATTGCGGAGCGGCCGCCCCGCACCCTGGCGGTGAATGCCACCTCAGGACGAAAGTGGTGCTATCAAATGGCTGTAACCCCAGGTCAGGCGTTCCCGAAGCGCCCGCTTCTCTTCCCTTTTCAACCCCCAACCATGAAGATGAATGATCGGGGCTAGGACCGAACCGAAAACGTCCAGTTGCCCGATACCGGCGATAGAGGCCGGTTCAAGACCCGCGGGCCAACCCATCCCCTTCTTCTTCGGCACCCCCATGGCCGATCCGCCGGGGCCTTGTCCCGTACCGTATCCTCACAGCGATGTTCTCGTACCACCAGCAGGTGCTGGCCAGGTTCCCCACCATCCGAGCCGGGGTGGTGCATGCTGACGGGTTGGTCAATGGCCGCAGTCCCGACCGTCTCCGGACGGCGTTTCGGGAGCAGCAGGCCGTTTCACTGGCTCGATTCCGCGGCACTCCCATGTCCGAGATTCCTTCGATCGTCGCCTGGAGAAGGACCTTCTCGGCCTTCGGCGTCAAACCCACCCGGTACCGCAATGCCGCCGAAGCGCTGATCCGCCGGCTTACCAAGGCCGGCGACATCCCGTCGATCAACCCCCTGGTGGACATCGCCAACCTGGTGTCGGTCCGGTACGGGCTTCCGGTCGCGGCGATGGACCAGGCTCGGGTCGAGGGCCCGATCACCGTTCGCTTCGCCACGGGAGACGAGCGTTTCAACGATCTGGGCAGTTCCAGGACCACCTCGCCCGAGGTCGGGGAGGTCATATTCGTCGACCGGATGGGCGCGGTGGCGGCTCGCCGTTGGTGCTGGCGCCAGAGCGCCCAGAGCGCCACCGGCCCGGACACGGTGGAAGCCCTGTTCACCGTGGAGGGCCATCACGAGGACGGCGAGGAGGACGTTGCTTCCGCCACCCGTGATCTGGTGGCACTCCTGGAGATATACCAGCCGCAGGCCCGTGTCGAATCGGCATGGCTCTCGCCATCCCGGCCACGGTACGAGCCCGCCCGCTGACCTTCGACAAAGCGGCGGCCGCCCCCGTCGGATCGGTGCGTTCTCGATTCCCGTTCCGCTCGGTAGGATTCACCGCATACCCGCATCGAAACGGAGCACACGATGGCGCTAGCCGAACGGATGGAGACGGCACTCAACGATCAGGTCACTCGCGAGCTCAGCGCCTCTCTCGCCTACCTCCAGATGGCGGCCCACTTCGAGGCCGAGGAACGTCCCGGCATGGCCCGGTGGATGGCCGCCCAGTCGGACGAGGAGGCCGGCCACGCCCGGATGTTCATCGACTACTTGGTGGACCGGGACGGGCGGGTGGAGATTGGAGCCATCGACGCTCCGGTCTCCAAGTTCGACAGCCCTCTGCACGTGTTCGAGGAGGCCCTGCGGCACGAGCGGTACGTGACCGAGGAGATCCGGAACCTCTACCGGCTGGCGACCGAGTTGGGCGACCTGGAGAGTCTGCCCTTCCTGCAGGGCTTCCTGGTCGAGCAGGTAGAGGAAGAGGCGCTTGTCTCCGGGATATGCGAGCGTATCGGTCGCCTGGACGGCAGCGAGGTCGGCCTGGCTCTGATCGAAGCCGAGCTGGGCGGACGTACCGGGACAGGCGAGGAGTGAGCCGGGCCCGATAGACCGGGCACCGTAGTATTGTCGCCCGCTGGTGGGTGTATAGGAGGGTACGAAAAATGTCCAGTTGGCCCGATCGTCAGCAAGGAACCCTGGGTCTAGGCATCTCGGGCCAACCAATCCCCGTCTTTTTCAGCACCCTCCTAAGGCCGTCCGGCTGTCGTCCGTACGCCTAGAAGTTAGGGCTGGGCCTGATTCCGCGCGGCCTCAGCAGTAGTCGACAGGACGTTCAGCTATGAAAGACATCATCCAGGCGACCGGGCTGGTCAAGCGTTACGGGGACGTGGTGGCCCTCGACGGTCTGGACCTGTCGGTCCGGGAGGGGACCATCGTCGCCCTGCTCGGACCGAATGGGGCGGGCAAGACCACCGCGGTATCGGTTCTCACCACCCTGATCGAGCCTGACGAGGGCACCGCCACGGTGGCCGGCGTCGACGTGCTGAGGGACCCGGCGGAGGTCCGCAAGCTGATCGGCCTCTCCGGCCAGTACGCCGCCGTAGACCAGGACCTGACCGGCTTCGAGAACCTGGACATGATCGGGTGCCTGTACCACCTCGGCCGGAAGAATGCCCGATCCCGGGCCCGGGAGCTTCTGGACAGGTTCGACCTAGCCGAAGCGGCCGACCGGCCCGTCAAGACCTATTCGGGAGGTATGAGGCGGCGGCTCGACCTGGCCGGGGCGCTGGTGGCGGAGTCGCCGGTGTTGTTCCTGGACGAGCCGACGACCGGCCTGGACCTCATCAGCCGCAGGGAGCTGTGGAGGCTGATCCGTACCCTGGTCGACCAGGGAGCCACGCTCCTTCTCACCACCCAGTACCTCGAGGAGGCCGACCGGTTGGCCGACGAGGTCCTAGTCATCGACAGAGGAAAGACCATTGCCCAGGGGACCGTTGATGATCTGAAGGACATGGTCGGCGGCGAGCGGATCGCGATCAAAGTCACCAACCGGGACGACTTGCCTGCGGCTCACGAGATCCTGGGCCGTGCGGCGGTCGGAGAGCTGCAGGGCGACGAACGGTCCCGCACGGTGGTCGCTCCCGTATCGGGCGGTACCGGTGAGTTGGCCGAGGTGCTGCAGGCCTTCGAGAGCCACCGGGTCCAGATCAGCGAAGTGGTGCTCCGCCGCCCCACTCTCGACGACGTGTTCCTGGCGCTGACCGGCGCTTCCGCCGAGTCCAGCGAGCAGACCCCGGCTCCCGCCAAGCCGGGCCGCAAGGGAAGGGGATCGCGATGAGCTTCTTGTCAGCCCTCGGTGACGGCATGGTCATCGCCCGCCGCAACCTCATCAAGGTCAAGCGGGTGCCCGACGTGCTCGTGTTCGTGCTGCTCTCTCCGATTATGTTCGTCCTGCTGTTCGCCTACGTGTTCGGTAGCGCCATCGACATCCCGGGAGGGTCCTACCGGGAGTTCCTCATGGCCGGGATCTTCGGCCAGACGGTGGTGTTCGGCGCTACTTTCACGGGCGCCGGTCTCGCCGAGGACATGCAGAAGGGCATCATCGACCGGTTCCGCTCGCTGCCGATGTCCAGAGCGGCGGTGGTATTCGGACGAACGGCCAGCGATGTGGTCTACAACATCATCACGCTGACAATCATGGCCATAACCGGACTCATCGTTGGATGGCGCATCAGGGGAAGCTTGCTCGATGCTCTGGCCGGTTTCCTGCTGCTGCTGCTGTTCGCCTACTCCGTCTCCTGGATCATGGCCCTGCTCGGCCTGTCGGTGCCCAGCCCGGAGGTGCTCAACAATGCCTCCTTCATCGTGATCTTCCCGATGACGTTCGTCGCCAACACCTTCGTGCCGGCCGAGAGCCTCCCCACGGTGCTGAGAGTGTTCGCCGAGTGGAACCCGATCTCGTCCCTGGTCCAGGCGACAAGGGAACTCTTCGGGAACATCCCACCGGGCACTCCCGAACCGGCATCCTGGCCCTTGCAGAATCCGGTCATCTACACGGTGTTCTGGGCGTGCATGATCATCGCCATATTCGCCCCTCTGGCAGTGCGCCGCTACATCCGGGTGGCCAAGAAGAGCTAAGCGGTCCGGCCTCCGGATGGCAGGGTTTGGTGTGATGCCGCCCGCTGGTGATACTGGTCGATGATGCGGACCTCGACACCTCTGGCAGCCATCGATGTGGGGACCAACTCCGTGCATATGGTGATTGCCCGCCCGGTGGATGGCGGGACTCCGGAGGTCCTGGCACGGGAGAAGGTGCCGGTACGGCTCGGGCAGGGCGCCACCGACATGAAGCACCTGCGCCATGACGCGATCGAACGGGCTGTGGCGGCCCTTTCCGAGTTCCGCCATATCGCTGACGCTTACGCCGCCGAAGTGGTAGCAGTCGCCACCAGCGCAGTCCGGGAGGCCGAGAATCGGAGCGATTTCCAGCAACGGGTGAGGGACGAGACCGGGGTACGTGTCGAGGTGATCTCGGGAACCGAGGAGGCTCGCCTCATCCATCTCGGGGCGTTGAGCGCCGTACCGGCGGCCGGACGACCGCACCTGGTCATCGACATCGGCGGGGGATCGACCGAGTTGATCGTTTCCACCGGCACCGAGCCCGACCTGGCCCGTAGCGTCAAGCTCGGGCATATCCGGCTCACCGACCGCTTCTTCCCCGGCGGGATCATCCGCGACAGGGCGGTGGAGGAGTGTCGCCGGCACATCCGGTCCTTCGTGGCGCCCGAGGTCCGCCGGGCCAGGGCTATCGGTTTCGACCTTGCGGTGGGGTGTTCGGGGACGATCGCCGCACTGGCGTCCATGTCCGCATCGAGTCGGGGCAAGCGGCGGCCCCGTAGCGTGGCCAACACCACCATCGACCGGAAGGAACTCGACTGGACGGTGGCGGCAATTCTGGCTCGGGCGCATCCGGACGACCGCAGAGGCCTCATCGGTCTGGAGCGGGCCCGCCGGGACGTGATCGTGGCCGGGGCCGTCCTGCTGAGCCAGCTGTTCGAAGACCTGGGGATAGAGTCTCTCGTAGTGTCGCCAGGCGCCCTGCGCGAGGGTGTCCTGCTCGACAGGTTCAGCCGCCGGCAGGAGTCACCGGCCGATGGGCTCCATCACCTCGGGGACCTGCGGCGGAGCAGCATCCTGGCCCTGGCCAGGAGCTACCACGAGGATCTCAACCATGCCGAACACGCCACGGAGCTGGCCCTGCAGCTGTTCGATGAGACCCAACATGTCCATGGCTTGGACGCGAGCGACAGCGAGTTGCTGGAGGCGGCCGGGTTGCTCCACAATATCGGGCGTTTCGTGGCCAACTCCGCCCATCACCGCCACTCGTACTACCTGATCCGCAACAGCGAACGCCTGGCCGGATTCACGGTCGGTGAGCTCGAGCTGATCGCTCTGGTGGCCCGCTATCACCGAAAAAGCGCTCCCCGCCGCAGGCATTCGCGCTTCAGTGCACTGAGCCGATCCGACCGGAGCAAGGTTCGGTTGCTGGCTGGGATATTGCGGGTGGGAATAGCGCTCGACCGCACGTACAGGCGGGCGGTGGAGTGCGTCCATGCCCGGTCCACCGGCAACACCACGACTATCGAGGTCGAGGCGGAGGACGGCCTGGATGTCGAGATCGAGATGTTCAGCGCCAGGGCTCGGTCGAGCCTGCTCGCCGATGCGCTGGGCCGCCCGGTGGAGTTCAGGATGGGCGAGTCATGCGGAGCCCCGGGCGGAATGGCGGGTGCCAGGCAACGCCATCCTTCAGCGTCCGGCTCTGGGGGAACGGGTCCGGGCTAGTAACCGCCCAGCCGGTTGATCCCGTCCAGAGACGCGGTGGTGTATGCCTCGGCAAGCGTGGGATAGCCGATGACCGACTCCACGAAGTAATCGATGGTCCCGCCGTATGCGATGACAGCCTGGCCGATGTGGATTAGTTCGGCGGCGTTCTCGCCCAGGATGTGGACCCCGAGGAGTTGCCGGGTCTTCAGATGGAAAAGCAACTTGAGGAACCCGACATCGTCGCCTCGCATTAGGCTGCTCTCCGTCTCCTGGTAGCGAGCCTTGCCGACCTCGTAGGGGACGCCTTCTTCGTTAAGCTGGTCCTCGGTCTTGCCCACCATGGCCACCTCGGGGATGGTCTTGATTGTGTAGGGGAGGAGTTCCTGGAAGTCGCTTCGCTCGATCCCGAACGCATGGCGGGCCGCCAGACGACCCTGCATGCGGGATGTCGAGACCAGGTCCGGGAACCCGATCACGCCACCCACGGCGTAGACGCCCTTGACGCTGGTCTGGTAGTTCTCATCCACGCTGAGGCGGCCCCGTGCGTCCGCTTCCAGCCCGATCGCATCGAGGTTGAGCGACCCCGTGCATCCTGTGCGCCCCACGCAGTACATGACGGCGTCGCTGATGATCTGCTTACCGCTCTCGAGCTGCACCCGCACCCGGTCACCCACCTCGTCCCTCATATAGTCGATGTCGAACACCACCTCGGTCATGCGCAGGGTCACGCCGGTCTGTCGCATGTGGTAGGCGAGCGTGTCGGCGAGTTCCTCATCGGCGAAGGTGAGCAGCCGCTGGTTCCGGTCCACGAGGGTTACTCGGGTGCCCAGGGCAGCGAACGTGCTGGTGTATTCCAGGCCAATGGCGCCCGCCCCGACGATGGTCAGCGTCCGGGGCAGCTTCGGCAAGCTGAGCATGTGATCGCTCACGAAGACCAGCCGTCCGTCCGCGTAGACGACCGGGGGCTCGGTGGAGTAGGAACCGACCGCGATCACCACCTTGTCGGTGGTGATGGTGCGTTCGGTCCGGTTCTCCTCGGACTTCACGCTCAAGGTGTGGCGGTCGACGAAAGAGCCCTCGCCGATCATCGTCTCTATCCGGTTGCGGGCGAGCTGGCTCTGCAGGATGTCCGACTGCTGCTGGATGACGTAGCGGGTGCGCACCATGAGGTCGTTCATCGTGATGTTCTGCTTCACGGCGTAGGACTGGCCGTAGATATTGCGTTCCCGGTAGCCCGTGAGGTAGAGGACCGCATCCCGCATTGTCTTGCTCACCGTGCCGGCGTAGATGTTGATACCGCCGATGCGCGGTTCCTTCTCGAGGATGACGACGCGCTTCCCGAGCTTGGCGGCCTGGATGGCGGTCCGCTGACCGGCAGGCCCCGATCCGATGATCGCTAGGTCGTAGTCATAACCCGACATTGCTGATCCTTTCGGTCACCCGGAGACCGCGGGCCTGGGATATGCCATCTCCTTGCGAGGTCCGAGGCTCCGAACATCCACCAGCCTCGAACGTGGAGGGTAGCGCGCCGACCCCGGGGAAACGCCCGATCCGCCAACGGGCCGGCCCAATGCTGTACTACGCACCAGTGTTCCGTAGACGTAGGGTCGTTCGGCGCAGAGTGCTCCTGGTCTTCTGGTGACGCGGGCCTCCTTGTGCACGAAGCGGACTCGTACAGTTCTAGGGAGATCGGGAACTGCGTGATCGCACGCTATTCATCTATGAACAACTACCGACTATCGACGACCGACTAGAAACTAATCATCTAGAGCTCCAGGAGGGCTTGCTCCACCACCTCGGGTAGGGCCGGGTGGATGTAGTACTGGCCTTGGGCCATCTGGTCGACGGTCAGGTCGAAATGCATCCCCTGGATGAGCTGCTGGATCAGGGTGGAGGCCTGGGGGCCGATGATGTGGCCTCCGAGTAGCCGGCGGGTGTCGCGGTGGGCGATGACCTTGGCGGCGCTCTCGGTGTCCTCCATAGCCCATCCGTAGGCGGCGGCCGAGTAGGGCTGGACATGGGCCACGTAGGGCAGGCCCTGCTCCCGGCACTCGCGTTCGGTTAACCCCACAGCGGCGATCTGGGGATGGCCGAACACGGCATGGGGGATGAACCGGTGGTCCACGGTGATCGGCGAATCGGGATGGATCAGGTTGTGGCGCACCACCCGAGCCTCGTGGTTGGCCACGTGCTTAAGCTGGATGGGGTTGGTGATGTCGCCCAGCGCCCACACGCCGTCCACGTTGGTGCGGAGCCGGTCATCGGTGATCACCTGTCCGCGGTCGGACACGGCGAGTCCGCCGGCCGCCGCGTCCACCAGGTCCGAATTGGGCCTCCGTCCTGTCGCGACCAGTAGATCGTCACCCCGCAGGTCCGCGGTGACCCTATCCCGGCCGGCCACCCGCAACACCACTTCGTCACCTTCCCGCCGGGCCCCGAGAATCCGGGTATGGGTACGCACGTCGAACCGGCGCGAATAGGAATCGGTGAAGCGGCGACTGATCTCCTCGTCCTCCCGCCGCAGGAAGCTGTCTCCCCGCAGGAGGAAGGTCACCCTCGACCCCAACGCGCCCAGGACACCCCCCAACTCAGCGGCGATGTAGCCGGCCCCGATAACCAGCAGGCGCTCGGGGAGCCGCTCCAAGCGCATGATCGTGTCGGAGGTGTGGTAGCCGACACCTTCCAGGCCGGGTACGGGCGGCACCACGGCTCGGGCGCCCGCCGCCAGCACGATCCGGTCGGCCGTGATCACCTCGTCGCCGACCGCCAGCTGCCTGGGGGCCACGAAGCGTCCGGTGACCGGGTAGACGGTGACGTTGGGTAGTCCTTCCCGGTAATCACGGCCCGACTCGGCGATCGGGTCGATCCGCCCGAAGATGCGATCCCGGACGGCGGGCCAGTCGGCGCCGTCGAAGCTGGTGTGAATGCCCAGCCGCTCGCCACCGGCTGCCAGTTCGGCAACCTCGGCCGTGTAGACGAACATCTTGGACGGGATGCAGCCCACGTTCAGGCAGGTCCCACCGAACGGGCCGTGTTCCACCATGGCGATGTCCCAATCGTCGTGTTCGGGTCCGATCACCGAATTGCCCGAACCTGCGCCGATTACCAGCAGGTCGAAACTGCGCAAGATTTCCTCATCTCTACGGGTAGGTACCAAATTTAGACGCGCCGGCCTGCTTGCACAGCCGCGTCACTCGAACTCGGCCGGCGAGGCCCGGGCGGTGACGGTAACGGTTATCCCGCCGGCGGGAGCGAACATCCGCATCAGGGTCAGCGAAACCGTCTCGGTTATCTCCACCACAATCTCGGACTCGCTCGCTTCAGGAGTCAGGCTCATCGAGCCGTCCCAATCGGGCTGGTCCTCGGCGAACCGGCGAGCCGCCTCCTCGGCGCGATCAGGATCCAGCACCACCTCGTTTCGGTACAGGTCGGATTCGACAACCTGGGCCGCCCCGGCCACAGCCGACTTGTAAGCGATGCCGCTCAGGGTTCCGTGCCGGGAGAGCACCCGCCACAGGTCGAGGGCAAGACCGCCTGCGAAGAACAGCATCAGTAGCAGCCCCAGGCTCCATACGACGACGGCGCCTCGATCACCGGCCGGTCCGGACCGACTGGCCTCCGCCCGGCGCCTCATGGGCGCGGAATGCTTCGGTACGGCTCCATCTGCTCGCGGTAGCTGCTCGTGATCGTCGACGAACCCACCGTCCAGAACCCCATCACGTCGATGGCCGGCACGTCCAGCGCCACGCGGGCGGTCACGACCCCGCCAGGCGCCCAGGAGGTCCGGCAGTCGATCGAGACGTCGGCCGCACCGGAGCGCAGGCTTCGCTCGGCCAGGATCTGGCGGGCCACGGCCTCGGCCCGGGCCTGTCCCGTCGCCGGTTCAAATGCAGTAGCGCAGGCTCGTACCGCTTCCCGGGCGGCCGCGTCCACCATCGAACGGTATTCCATCCGGATGGGGAAGCTGAGCAGCAGCATGGCGAACGGGATCAGGATGAACGCCGACACCAGAACCAGGTCGATGGCGCCGATGCCCTGTTCGCCCGCCATTCGCGACCGCAAGCACGCCCGGCGCATCACGGAACCGGCTCGGTGACGCTGGTGGCCTGCATCATGAAGCTCCAGGAGGGTCCCAACGAAGGGAAGACCGGCCGGAGCCGGGCGGCGATCACTGCTGTGGTGAGCGCCTCCCTGCGGTCGCAATTCACCTCGGTGGAGTCCTGGTAGAGGCTGGCCAGGCCGGAGATGATCTGCTCGGCGGCTTCCTCGCAGATCGGTCCGGTCCCGCCGGAGAGAGCACCGGCCCTAGCGCCCGAATCTGCTGCGTACTGGATCACCGAGCGGGTGTAGAGCATGAGCAGGCCGTTCATCAGGAAGGCAGCCGTGATCAAGGCCATGCCCATCGCCATGAGGGTCTCGATGACGGCGGCGCCTGACTCGTCGCCGAGCCAACGGGCGCTCGAACGCTCTCGGGACCGCCGTCCTGTTGTATAGCAGCGGTAGTTGCGATTTATCATTTTGAACAACATGGATCAGTGGACAACCTAGTGCAAACAACTACTGAACTACCGGAGTAGTCCGAAAATTTTTTTCTCATCCTGAACCCATGTCCACCGGCCGGGTCGACATGTTCCGGAAGTCCGGGCCACCACTAGGCTGGGCAGGATGATTCCAATGGTGATGGATACCCGGCGGCGTCCCGTTCGTGATCTGCGGCTCTCTGTGACGGACAGATGTAATTTCCGGTGCCGCTACTGCATGCCGGCCGAGATCTTCAACCGGGAGTACGAGTTCCTGAAGCGAGACCTGCTGTTGAGCTTCGAGGAGATAGTGACCCTGGCCCGCGCCTTCGAGCGGCTCGGGGTTCAGAAGATCCGGCTTACCGGTGGTGAGCCCCTCCTGCGCAAGGGCGTGGAGCAGTTGATCGCCATGCTCACCGGCGCGACCGGCTGCGAGGTGACCCTCACCACCAATGGTTCATTGCTGGCCCGCAAGGCCGAGGCCCTGGTCTCGGCCGGGTTGGCTCGGGTCACGGTCTCGCTCGACTCCGTGGACGAGGCCACCTTCATGGCGATGAACGACGTGGGCTTCCCGGTGGCGGCCGTGCTGTCAGGGATAGAGGCGGCATCCCAGGCGGGCCTTCCCGTCAAAGTGAATGCGGTCGTGAAGCGGGGAGTGAACGACGGTGGGGTGGTGGACATGGCGCGCCACTTCCGGGGCACCGGCCACATCCTCCGATTCATCGAGTACATGGACGTGGGCGCCACCAACGGCTGGCGGATGGACGATGTGGTGCCGGCCGCCGACCTGATCCGGGCCATAGACGCCGAGTTCCCGATCGAGCCGGTGGCTCCCAACTACCGGGGCGAGGTAGCTCGGCGCTGGCGGTATGTGGACGGTGGCGGCGAGGTCGGCTTCATCGCCTCGGTCACCCAGCCCTTCTGCGCAACGTGTACGAGGGCCCGGATCTCGGCGGAGGGGATGCTCTACACATGCCTGTTCGCGGTCAAGGGCACCGACTTCCGCCGGATCCTGCGATCCGGAGCGGATGAGGAGGAGATCATCTGCACCATTCAACGGATCTGGACGGCCCGGGACGATCGCTACTCGGAGATCCGCTCCGAGGCCACCGTAAACCTTCCGAAGATAGAAATGAGCTACATAGGCGGCTAGCCCCGATTCTTCACGGAAGGGGTGTTGTGTGAAGGGAGCGAGAGCCTGGGGCTCCTGGCCTTGGGTTATCTTTGAAGACCTGAGGGTGGAGAGCCCTACGGCTTGGTGTCAGTCCCCGTGGGGCACGATTTCGTGGTTGGATATGGCTGATGGGCAGTGGCTATCGGCAGTCCGGCTCCGGTGAGATGGAGTTCACTAGGCACGCGGTTCATGTTGCGGCGGAGAGAGTGATCGACCTGGAGTGGGTAAGGCGGGCGGTGGCGGAACCGGAGTTGTGCACTCCGGATCCGAACGACCCGGAGGTCGAGCATTTCTTCCGACGTGTGCCGGAGCGGGGTAGTCGCGTACTGCGTGTGGTTGTGAACACCGAGGCGTACCATGGCGTGTGGTCACTGTGTTCTTCGATCGTAGAATGAGAGGCACGCTATGAAACTCAGTGTCGACAGGGAGGCCGACGCCCTCTACCTACGTCTCGATGAGACTCCGATTGTCGAGTCTGAGGAAGTCTCTCCGGGAGTGATGCTCGACTACAACCGGCGCAATGAAGTTGTGGGTGTCGAGATGCTGAATCTCTCCAAGCGTTCGACCGCGCCTGACCTTTCCTCCCTGCAGTTCGAGACTGTTTGACACCCTCTACTGTCGTGTCTCAGACCGGGAGCGCGCAGAAGACGGGGATGTCGCTTGCTGACAGCTGATGTGGTGGGCAGGCGCAGATCGAGGGCCTCGAAGTCGTCATCCGGACCGCCGCTTGCGGGAATACAGCGTGAGCGTGATCGCGGCCTGACCGAACCGATCTGACTGGCTCGGTTGCCGGCAGTTCTCCGATGAGAACCCGGCTCTGTCCTCAGTGGAGGCCGAAGAGAGCGGAGGCGGTGCCTGCGAAGATGGAGTTCTGGGTTGTCTCGTCGATGGTGTCCATGGCGCCCACGACGGCGCCGGCATCCTCGATGGAGAAGGGGTGGTCGGTTCCGAACATGATGCGGTCCTGTCCGACCATGGCGATGGATGCGTGCAACGGACCGGGTGCGTAGGTGATGGCGTCTATGTAGAGCCGGGCGATCGACCGGGAGGGCGGTTCGGGCAGCCGGGTCCGGCCGATCTCGTCGGATCGCCAGGCGGCGTCGAGGCGCCCTACCAGGGCCGACAGGGTCCCGCCACCGTGGGACACGATGATCTTGAGGCCGGGATGGTTGAAGAGCACGCCGCCGAACACGAGACGGCTCACCACCGCTGTGGTCTCCATCGGGAAACCTACCCCGACCGGTAGCACGTGTCCGTAGCCCTCCAGGATGTCGAGACCGATGCCGTCCTGGGGGTGCAGGAGCACGGGGAGGTTCCGCGACTCGAGCTCGTCCCAGACTGATTCCAACTCGGGATCATCCAACTGAAGGTGGGTGATTCGCGGACCCGTGACGATCCCGCGCAGGCTCGGGTGCTCGTCGATGGCGGCGATCTCAGCCAGCACGTCGTCGACTCCGGTGGCCGGGAGGGCTCCGAGACCCACGAGGCGGCCATCGGTTATCTCCTCCAAGGCACCGAGTTCGTTGTTGACCTCTCGCGCAACCTCGATCGCCTCCTGACCCTCGAACGGTTCCAGCCACGGATTACCGAGCGAGATGACCGACTGCGAGATGGCGTTCTCCTCCATGAAGCCGACCTTGCCGGCCACGGTCCACCAGCCGTCTTCGATCGGCCTTCCGATGCGCGGATCGGCGTGCTCCTCGGGGAAGATCACGAAGCGCCTCACCGCACCGTCCCGGTAGACGCGCGGGATGTCGCGCCGTCGTTCCAGGGCGGCCAGGTAGGAGGAGGGGTAGAAATGGGTATGGACGTCGATCCGCGCGGTCATCCTGTGTGGCCTCCCTCGGCAGCCGGCTCGACCAGAACCAGGGCATCGAGCGCGGCGATGATCACCTTGTCGACCAGTGCAGCCGCATCTGCGGGCGTCAGGCGGGTGGCCGAGTCGTACGAGCTTGCCACCATGCAGATGGAGCCGGTTCTCAAGCGCAGCATGGACCCGAGAATAAACAGGGTGGAGGTCTCCATCTCCGACGCGAGAGCCCCGCCCGCTGTCCATGCGGCTCGCTTGCCCCGCATCTCCTGGGCCACCGGGAGCCGGTCCGGAGCCCGGTGGGACGCCCGCTCGCACCGGCAGCCCAAGTTCCCGGGCCGCTGCCCGCAGGCAGATGGTCATGTCGAGGTCGGCTACCGCCGGGTACTCCATGGGGAGGTACGCGATACCGGTTCCTTCCTCCCGGATGGCCGCTGTCCCCACGATCACCTCACCCGGTTGCACCTCAGGGGTCATCGAGCCGCTGGTTCCGGTCCGGATCAGCGTCCTGGCGCCCACGCTGACGAGTTCCTCCACGGCGATGGCCATCGACGGGCAGCCGATGCCGGTCGACGTGACCGAGACCGGCATCCCCCGGTACGTACCTGTGTACGTGGCGTATTCTCGATTGCTGGCGACGTGGCGGGCATCATCAAACAACTCTGCCGTGCGCTCGGCCCGCTTGGGATCGCCCGGCAGGAGGACCTTGTCGGCCACATCACCCGGGAGGCACCGGATATGGTGCTGGGGCTTGTCGGTACCAAGCGGATCGAAGTTCATTGCGTCGGACCTCCTCGGGCTCTTAGCTGTTCCTCCAGTTCATCCACGGCCCTGACCGGCGGGTCCAGTCCGAGGCCCAGCGAGAGGCGGTGCATCGTGGAGGGCTCGACACCGGCCTCCGTCAGGAGCGGATCCCCGAGCACGGACATCGGGTCGCCTTCGAGATGGATCCGGCCCTCGCGCAGGACCACGACCCGGTCGGCACAGTCGAAGGCCAGTTCGACGTCATGGGTCACCACCACGCAACCGTGACCATGGCGGCGCCTGTCGATGATCAGGTCGGTGAGGACACGGGTTCCTTGTCGGTTCGTCGAGCACCAGGATCGGGCTACCCATGGCCACGACCGACGCGATAGCCACTCGCTTGCGCCAAGAGAGCGAGAGCTCGTAGGGGTTGCGATCCGCTACCGACTCGAGCCCGAGGAGTGTCATCGCCCGCTCGAAGCCCTCGGTCGTGCCGTCCGTCCCCGCACCGTGCTGGGCCCCGAAGGAGACCTCCTCCGAGACCCGGTCGCGGAACAGCTGCGCGTCGGGGTTCTGGAAGACCAACCCCACTGTCTGCGAGAGTTGGGCGGGCCGCACCTTTGCCGTGTCGGTGCCGTCAACCGTCACCGTACCGGTGGTGGGCTTCAGCAGACCGTTGAACAGGCGGAGCATCGTCGACTTGCCGGCACCGTTGTGGCCCAGAACGAACAGAACCTCGCCGACGGCTACGTCGAGGTTCAATCCCCGTATCGCCTCCACCCCCTTCGGGTACGTGTAGCCGGCATCGCGGAGCCGTATCACCGAATCAACCCCCCGCTCCATCTGAGGCCTGGAGTGATGCGAGCAACTGATCCGTCCCGAGGGGAGCGCGGTCGCCCAACTCGATTCCACGGCTGCGCAGTTCGGCCCAGATAGCGACGTAGCGAGGGATCATGACCTGGTCGGCAAGCAGTCCCGGCTCGGCGAGTAGCGAGGCAGGGCTCCCGTCCGCTGTCACGCGACCCCCGTCCAGGATGACCAGCCGGTCCGCTATCGCCAACCAGTGGGTCAGGTCCTGGGCGACCAGCACCACGGTCGTGTGCTCCCTCCGGAGCTTCCCGACCATGGACACGACTTCCGCCGTTCCGGTGGGATCGAGCTGTGAGGTCGGATCGTCGAGAACCAGGATCGGTTTCTGCTGGGCTAGGGCGCACGCTATCGCCAGCCGCTGCGATTGGCCGCCCGAAAGGCGGCGGGGATGATGCCCAGCCAAGTCAGCAAGCCCGACGCTCTCCAAGGCGCCCATAACCCTGTCAACTATCTCGGCAGGGTGCAATCCTTCGTTCTCCAAGGCGTAAGCGGTCTCGTCGAACGCCGTTTTCGTGGCGGCGGTCAACTGGTCGAACGGGTTGTCGAACACCATGCCGATGGAGTCCGTGATCGAGTTCGGCGGGGCAGACTCCACATCGTTTCCGAGCACTTCCGCCGAACCCTCGATCTTGCCGTGCAGCAGCCTCGGGATGAATCCGGCCAAGACCCGCACCAGCGTGGACTTGCCGCTCCCGGAGGGTCCTGTGATGAGGGTGAGCTTGTCACTGTGGAGTTCCAGGGTCAGACCGGTCAGCGATGGCGTGGAAGCAGTGTCGTAGGTAACCCCGAACTCCTGGAATCCGGCGAACACCGCGGTCCGCGATCCGGTGGAGTCCGGCCCGCGAGCGCCGCTCACCATAGGATGGCGAGGACGACCAGCGGGATCGCAGCCGCCAGGAGCGACCTCTGGAGCAGCTTCCCCCTGTCTTCGACCTCCACCGCCGAGGTCCGGCGTCCGAGTCGTGAGAAACCCCGGGACTCAAGAGCCAAGGTCCTCATCTCGACGCCGATCAGAGAACTGACCAGCAGCGGCTTGAGCAACGCGAAGAGGGTCCGGAAACGCCGCGGCAGGCTTCCCTTCGTGTCGAAGCCGCGCGACTGCTGGGCATCGAGGATCTGGCTTGCTCGGAGCCGCATCTCCGGGAGCAACTCCGCCCCTGCCAGGTACGCGTAGGCCAGCTTGTGCGAGACGCCGCGCTGGATCAGGGCCGTCGCGAAGACCTTCGGGTGCACGGTCGTCATAGCGGAGGTCACCGCGATGACGAAAACGGCCAGGCGCGCCGCGGTCGTTCCGGCGAGGGCCAAACCTTCGGCATTGATCGAGATCGGGCCCCAACTGGCGATCGGCTCTGATTCGTACGGGCGGACCACACCGTGTATGACGAATAGGGCAAATGTCATCGGGGCAATGAGCCGCAGTGACTTCAGCACCACGGAGCCGAGACGGGACACGAGGAGCGTCAATACCGCCACGATCAAGATAACGGCGGGAACCCGAATCGAGTCGCCCGCGAATCCCGCAACCGTTAGTGGAAGCACTGCGGCCAGTTTGGTCAGGGGATGAACCCGGTGGAGCCAGGTGTTCCCGACGTCGTATAGCGCGGCGACCCGCGCCGGGGACCAAGTGGTCGTGTCGGCTTCCACTACCGCTTCGTTCAAGTGGTCTGCCCGCGAGGCAGATCAGCCCGCTCTGCTTGCCGGCGGCGCCCCTCGCTGCGTTCCGCCACGACGTACCGCTCCTGGCACGCCTTCGCTGACGGTTTCTGCCAGGAGAGGCGCTGCCGGCGCATACCGCGCCGCTGCTTCACGGACAGACCACTAGGCGGTTAGAAGGGGACGACCTCTCGGGCAAACGGCGGCCGGTAGCGCGCCGGAACTCCCTTTATCAAGGCGAAGGCCAGGAGAACCGTGAGGATCTTGTCACCCGGTGTTGTGAGCAACTGCTGGCCTATGACCGATTCGACCATCCCTTGCCCGGAGGCAACGAAGAAGCCGGTGACCGCGTCGACGCCCGAGCCGGAGACACCTTCGAATACGAGCACCACGATGGGTGTGGCGGTGACGATGGTGGTAACGGTCAGGGCGACCATCAACCAGATCACCTTGCCGGTCGAGCGAAGGAATCCACGCGCTGCCATGACACCGGCCACTATCCCGATGGCGGCGTTGACGATACCGAAGGGTATGGATGTCGCCTCGAGCGTGAGCCCGATCACGAGGTTCGTGAGAACCCCGGCGACTGCCGCTACCCACGGACCTGCCAGGAAGGCCAACATGGTGGTGCCTATGGTGTCGAGGAACAGGGGCAGGTTGAGTACCTGGGTGAAGGTCCTTCCGATCATGTTGATCCCGATGGCCACCGGGATGAGCACCCACGCCGTTGTCGTGAAGGCTGTCTTGAAGCTCAGTGCGTCTTTGATGGCTGTCATCAGGGCTCCCTCCCCTTGCCGCTTCTTGCCTGATAGACATCCTATTGATCGGATCCGGCTGCTGTCGTTAAGAGGCGGATATTTGCGTCGGGATACCCAAACCTCCGATACCCACACCACCACCGAGCGGCATCGGTGTGTTGGTGTGGTTGGCCTGGCTGGCGGGTCGCTTTCTGGCGCGGATTGCCTCGATGACACCGACGGCTCCGGGGAGAGTTCGCACGCTTGGCAAGCACCGTGGCCGACCACTGGGTCGGGCATCCGGCGACCGGTTGGGGTATCGGAGCGGGGTACCCTCCGAGCTATCTATCCTTGCCGGTCGGAATACCCCCGCCGAACCACCGGAGACTCCGCATGCCCGGGCTTCTTGCCTTCCACGCCCATCCTGACGATGAGGCCACTTCGACCGGAGGCGTCCTGGCGCGATATTCGGAGGCCGGAGAGCATGTGGTGGTGGTCACCGCCACCGACGGATGCGAAGGCGAGGTCCACAACTACGACAACCCGGATGAGATACGTCCCCGGCTGGCCGAGGTGCGGTCGCAGGAGATGGCCGAGTCGGTTGCGATTCTCGGTATCTCCCAGCACCACTTTCTCGGCTACCGGGACTCGGGCATGATGGGATCCGATCCCAACGAGCACCCGGACTGTTTCTGGAAGGCGGACTTCGATGAAGCCACCTCCCGCCTGCTGCGCCTGATCCGGCGGCACCGGCCGGAGGTGATGACCATCTACGACCCGTTCGGCGGTTACGGGCATCCGGACCACATCCAGGTTCACCGGATCGGCATGGCCGCCTACTTCGGCGCCGAGAATACCCGCCGGTTCCCGCTCGCGGAGGGCGAGGAAGCCTGGCTCCCGGCCAAGCTTTATATGAGCACCTGGCCGCGGTCGCGTGTGCAGACGATGACCCTGGCCCGGCTCGAGGCAGGCTTGATGACCGAGGAGGAAGCCAAGGAGTCGGAGGGTTGGGGCACGCCTGACGAGGACATAACCACCCTGGTCGACGTAAGGCCCTGGATCGGGAAGAAGGTCGCCGCACTGCGAGCCCACCGGACCCAGATTCCCGAGGACTGGTTCATGCTGCAGGTTCCCGACAAGGATGCACCGGCGGTGCTGGGAGTAGAAGCCTTCCAACGAGTTCACTCCCGGGTGGACGCCCCCTTCCGGGAGACCGACCTCTTCGATTCCCTTCGCTGACCCGCCGGCGCCGGTGGCGGCCGGGAGAGGGGGCTCAGTACCCCCTCTAGAGGTCCAGTTCGGTGGCGACCGCCTCCACCAGCCGCTTGATGTCCTCGACCGTGTTGTACTGCTGGGTGGAGACGCGCAGCAGGCTGGCAGAGGGATCCGGCCAGCTCATCACCATCACCTCGATGCCCCAGCGATCCCGCAGAGTCGCCATCAGGGGGTTGAAGATGGTCCCGCCCTCCAAAGGGGTGCGGGGAAGCGGCACCGAAGCGATCGCGCCGATCATTCCGTCGGGGGCAGGGGCCTCGATGCCCAGCAAATCGACCAGCATGTCCCGGGCGGTCAGGCAAAGATCGCGGTTGGCGCGTTTCACTCCCTCCCAACCGTCCGGATGGAGCCCCGCCATCGCGTCCAGCGCGGCCGGAGTGGCCAGCCAGGCGGTGGGATCGTCGGTGCCCGTCCAGTCGAACTGGGTGTGGAGATGCCCACCCTCCGCCGGCCAGCCCCCGTTGTAACCGTGGCTGATCACCGCCGGATAGATGCGGTCGCGGCGGTCTTCCCGTACGTACAGGAGGGCGGAGCCCTTGGGGGCGCACATCCACTTGTGGCAGTTGGCGGTGACGTAAGAGGCTCCCAGGGCGGTCAGGTCGAAGTCGATCATGCCGGGCGCGTGCGCCGCATCCACCATTACCTGGACCTCCGGTTCCAGCGCCCTCACGATCTCCTCCAGCGGGAAGACCAGGGCGGTCGGAGATGTCACCGCATCGACCATCAACAGGCGGGTCCGGTCGGTGACCATCCCCAGGATGCTGTCGGTCACTTCCCGTGCTGATTGCAGCGGGAAGGGGATCGCGGCGGGCACGACCCGGGCGCCGGTACGGGCTGCCGTGACCGCCGCCGCGTTACGGCAGGCGTTGTAGTCGTGGTCGGTCACCACGATCTCGTCGCCGGGCTTCAGGCAGGCCTCCAGCGACCGGAGCACGGAGTTCACTCCCTCGGTGGCATTGTTGACAAACCCCAGCGCGGCCGATTCCGCGCCCACGAAACCCGCCACCTTCGATCGAGCCTCGTCGAGAGCAGGCTGGTAATCCTTCAGGAACCACCTGGTGGGATTGGATTCCATGACGTCCCGGAGGCGCCGCTGTTCCTCCAGGGCGGGCGCGGGCGTGGCCCCGAAGGATCCGTGATTGAGGTGGATCACATCCGGATCCAGACGCCAGAAACTCATCCCGCCACGCTACCCGCCCCCTGGGGGCGCTTCCAAGATGACCACGTCACGCACTGGAGATGGAAACCGGTTCAACCTGGTTCCGACCCCGATAGAGTTGGAGTAGTAACGGACGGTGAAGGGAGTATGGGCGTTTGAAGATCGATGGGTTCTTCCGACAGTTGCCCGACATCGATCCGGAGGAGACCCAGGAGTGGATCGATTCCCTCGAGGCTGTGGTCGATGTTCGGGGCGAGGCTCGGGCCCGTTTCCTGGTTCGCGCCCTGCTCAACCATGCCCGGGAGATGGGAGTCCAATACCCGCCAACCGTCTCCACTCCCTACGTCAACACCATCCCGGCCGAGGAGCAGGCCTGGTTCCCCGGCGACGAGTACCTCGAGAAGCGGATCCGGCGCTTCATCCGCTGGAACGCGGCGGTGATGGTGGTCAAGGCCAACAAGGCTGTCGAGGGGATCGGCGGGCACCTGTCCACGTTCGCATCGTCGGCGGCGCAGTACGAGGTCGGCTTCAACCACTTCTTCCGGGGTAAGGCGGAGGGGCAGCCTGGTGACCATGTGTACATACAGGGCCATGCCGCTCCCGGCATCTACGCCCGGGCCTTCCTGGAGCGGCGCCTCGACGAGGAGCACCTGGACAACTTCCGCCGTGAGCTCTCGCCGAAGGGCCTGTCGTCTTATCCCCACCCCAGGCTCATGCCCGACTTCTGGGAGTACCCGACCGTCTCCATGGGTCTCGGACCGATCGCCTCCATCTACCAGGCCCGCTTCAATCGCTACCTCCACAACCGGGGTCTCGATGACACCAGCGAGTCCCGGGTGTGGTGCTTCATCGGCGACGGGGAATGCGACGAGCCGGAGACACTCGGCTCCATTTCGTTGGCCGCCCGGGAGCACCTGGACAACCTGATCTGGGTGGTCAACTGCAACCTGCAACGCCTCGACGGCCCGGTGCGCGGCAACGGCAAGATCATCCAGGAACTCGAGGCGGTGTTCCGGGGTGCGGGCTGGAACGTGATCAAGGTGATCTGGGGGTGGGGCTGGGACGGGCTCGTGGCCAGCGACGTGGACGGAGTGCTCCTCAAGAGGATGAACGAGACCGTCGACGGCGCCTACCAGCGGCTGAAGTCCCTACCCGGGGCCAGTATCCGGGAGGAGTTCTTCGGGCCTGATCCCCGGTTGCGGCGCATGGTCGAGCACCTGACCGACCGCCAGCTTGAGAAGCTGCCCCGAGGGGGCCATGACTACAAGAAGCTCTACGCCGCCTACAAGGCCGCCACCGAGCAGACCGGCGCCCCCACCGTGATCCTCGCCAAGACCATCAAGGGTTGGACGCTGGGTCCCGATATCGAGGGGCGCAACGCCACCCATCAGATCAAGAAGATGTCCAACGAGCAGTTCCGCCGGCTCCGGGAGCGCATCAACCTCGAGGAGGACATCCCGGCGGAGTTGCTGGAGGACGGTCGGGAGCTCCCGTACTGCCGGTTCGCGAAGGACGCTCCCGAGTACCAATACATGATGGACCGGCGGAAGGCGCTCAACGGGATGCTGCCCTACCGGACGGTGCGCGCCAGACGGCAGATCGAATTGCCCGACCCCTCCATCTACGACGAGTTCCATGCGGGCACGGGCACCCACGAGGCTTCTACCACCATGGCGTTCGTGCGGTTGCTCCGGAGTCTGACCAGTCACGAGGACTTCTGGGAGCGGGTGGAGCCCATCGTCCCCGACGAGGCGCGCAGCTTCGGCTAGGACGGGCTGTTCCGGG
>JAGWAN010000012.1 GCA_021296345.1 Acidimicrobiia bacterium
GATCGAATCCGGGAAGCTCACCGCTCTTCTCGGGCCGTCCGGGTGTGGCAAGACCACCACCATGAAGATGATCGCCGGCCTGCTCCGGCCCACCATGGGCGACATCAGCTTCAACGGCGAGTCGATCCTGAGCATCCCGCCCGAGGACCGTGGAGCGGTGATGGTGTTCCAGAACTACCTGCTGTTCCCCTACATGACCATTGCGGAGAACATCGGCTTCGGTCTCAAGATGCGAAAGGTGGACCGCAAGGAGATACGCACGCGGGTGACCGACATGCTGGATCTGGTGCAGCTGCCGGGTTTCGAGGACCGCAAGCCCCGGCAACTCTCCGGTGGCCAGCAGCAGCGGATCGCACTGGCCAGGGCGCTGATCGTAGAACCGAACGTCCTGTTGCTGGACGAGCCGCTCAGCAACCTCGATGCCCATCTCCGGGATGAGATGCGCGAGTTGATCCGGCGCATCCAGACCGAGATGGAGATCACCACCGTCTTCGTCACCCACGACCAGGAGGAAGCCGTGGTGCTGGCCGACCGGATCGCCCTGCTGTTCGACGGGCGGCTCCAGCAGTTCGACGTTCCGGATGCGTTCTTCGAGTCGCCGCAGAGCGTAGAGATCGCCAAGTTCTTCGGTGGCACCAACTTCATTCCGGGCCATTTCGAGGGGGGTGAGATAACCACCTCCATCGGCCGGTTCCGGGCGTCGCGGTCGGCGGTGGCCGGCGGTGACGCCGTGCTCAGCATCCGCCCCGAGGCGGTGACGCTTGGCGCCGACGGAGGCAACTCGGTGATGGGACGGATCAGATCGCACGTGTACGTCGGGCGGTATGCCCGGTTCCGGGTCGCGCTGGGCGACATCGAGGTGGAGGCGATCACGGACCCGGGACAGGTGAAGCAGTTCAATGACGGGGACGAGGTGCCGGTCAGGTTCGATTCCAGCAAGATCTGGGTGATCGGGCCGGCCTCCTCCCAGCAGTAGGCGGTCGGTTGCTCCCCACCCCGGTAGTGACCCGTTGGGGGCTGGTCGCATCGGGATGGTCGGTCTACGCCCTGTACTACCTGGGGAGGGTCAACTTCTCGGTGGCCGTACCACGTCTCGAGGACGAGGCAGGCCTGTCCGCCACCGAGATCGGGGCCCTGGCCGCCGGATTCTTCTGGGTCTATTCCTTATCGGCGGTCCCGGTCGGCCGTCTGGCGGATCGGTACGGGGCCCGGACGCTGGTCGGTCTCGGGCTGGTCGGCAGCGGGCTCCTCAACGCGGCGTTCGTGCTCGCATCCGGGGACTTCCGGTTGTTGCTGGTGATCTGGTCGGCCAACGGGATATTCCAGGCCATGGGTTGGACCCCGCTGGTGGGCGCGCTGGGTCGGTGGGTAGAGGCGGACCGGTCGGCTCGGGTGATCGCCTCGTTCGGTTCATGCTTCGTGGCGGGCACGGCTCTTACGTTCGCGGCAGGCGGTTTCATCATCGAGCGGGGCGGGGTGGATGCGGTGTTCGTGACCGCATTCCTGGTGCTCGTACCGATCGGGGTCGTCTGGTGGATCGGGGTGCGGGATCAGGTCCCCGAGGCTTCACCGGCCGATCAAGCCTCAGGGTCCATCTCAGCGGCGATCTGGCTACTACCGCCGGCAGCGGCCCTCGGGGTGGCTTATGTGGCCCTCATCGTGTGGACCCCGGCCTATTTCGTGGAAGTCCACGGCGTGTCGGTGGGCAGCGCCGGGCTCCTGTCGTCGATGATGCCCGCCGTTTCCATCATCGTGACCATCGCGCTGGGCCGCTGGTTCCTCCGGATCCCGCACGCTCCCGGGGTGGTCCTGAGGGGCGGGGCCGTCCTCCTGCTGACCGCCGTGGCGCTGGCCGCGGTCTCCAGGGCTGCCGGGCTCGGGAGCGGCGTGGCGGCGGTGGCCACCGCCACCGCCCTGGTGGGGGCCTCGTCGTCCGTGGTGATGGGGCTGTATCCCCGGGTCGGCTCGCCGGGCGGAGTGAGCTTGACTTCCGGGGTGTTCGCCCTGGCATTTAACCTCGGGGGAGGAGCGGGGTCGCCGCTGATGGGCAGGCTGGTCGGCCAGGACGATTGGGACGCCGCCTTCGTGTTCCTGGCCGGATCGGTGCTGGTGGGCGCCATGTGGTCCTACGGCTGGTATGCGAGTGCACGACCCCGGCAGGTGCGGGAAGGAGCTTCCGATGGACCGGCATAAAGCGGTCATGGACCTCAGTCGTGACGAGTGGATGGGCGCGCTCGGTATCCCGGAGGCCGATGTTCCTCATGCTGTGATCCTGGAGGGCTCCTGGTGGAGAGAGCAACGTACGGCCTGGCGGCTCAGCCGGCTGGAGGACGTGCGCGAGTTGGCCTTCCCCGACATGTTCCTCGGATACCGGCAAGGGAGACCCGTGGTCTATTCCTGCGTGTACGGGGCGCCCCGCGCTGTGGAGCCGGCCCATCTGTTCGGAGTGCTGGGGACGCCGCGCATGGTGATGATCGGAACCTGCGGCGCCCTTCACGCCGGGCTGTCCACCGGCGACGTGGTTGTCCCGTCGGTGGCGGTGGCCCGGGAGGGGGTGGCCCATCTGTACGGGGCCTCCGACACTGTCGAGGCCGATCCAAGCCTCTCCGGGTTGGGGCGCCGCCGGCTTATGGAACGGAACATCAGAGCGGCCGACTCGTTACACCTGTCCTGGGTATCGATCTTCGCCCAGAGCGGAGCGATGGTGTCCGCATGGCGGGACCACGGGTACGGATCGGTGGATATGGAGGCGGCAACCCTATACGCGGTGGCGCGGTCTTCGGGTTTCGCCGCGACCGCGCTGCTGGTCGTATGGGATCAGCTCGACCAGGACCGGAGCTTCCTGGATCCGCTCACTGAGGCGCAGCAGGCCCGTTTGGACGCCGCGAACGAGGCTGTTTTCGACGTGGCCCTGTCGATCACGCTGGACGCCGACTCGGGGGAGGGGGTCCGGTGAAGGCGCTTATCCAGCGGGTGGATCATGCGTCCGTGTCGGTTGACGGCGAATTGATCGGGCGGATCGGGGAGGGGCTCCTGGCCCTGGTGGGCGCCGGTCGGGCCGACACCAGCGCCGACGCGGAGGCGCTGGCCCGCAAGGTAGTGGGGCTCCGCATCTTCCCCGACGAGGATGGCCGGTTCAACCTGTCTCTGATCGACGTGGGAGGCGCCATGCTGGCGGTCAGCCAGTTCACCTTGTATGCCGATGTCCGCCGGGGCCGCCGTCCCAGCTTCACCGAGGCGGCCCGGCCCGAGCAGGCCGAACGGCTGGTCGACGAGTTCGTGGAGGCGGTAAGAGCCCAAGGAGTAGAGGTAGCGACAGGACGCTTCGGAGCGATGATGGAGGTGGACCTCCGCAACAACGGACCGTTCACCCTGATGGTCGAAACCGCCGCCGGCCGGGTTATGTAGCAACCGAGGAGCTTGTCCTCCCCGTCGTCGGCGAACCTCAGCTTCAGTGTGTCGAATGCGGCGTTCTCGGCCTCGATAACCCAGAAACTCGAAGTCGTCAAAACCGGTGCTCCGCAGCGGGCCCACCCCCGCCTCCACCACCTTGGTTGGAGCGTGGCCGGCCATGCCCGGGCCGGATGCCGGGATGAGGCCTCGCTCCTCGTGTTGTCATGTTCTCTCGGGCTTGACCGGACCGATCGGTGAGACGTTTCCGGCCAGCGTTGGTGCTTGGCAATAGGCAACGTATAGCGGGGGTGTGACGGATACAACTGCCTTCCGCCAGAACGCGAGAACTTCCGGTCGTGCCCGGGACCTGGTTGAGGGACGCGTGATGCCCCTGGTCCATAACCGTCGTCGAAGAAGGATGTGAATGGGGGGCTGCTGTGCCTATTGCTCAGAGGCGAGGTGGGCTTGGCCGGAGTCGCAGAAGGACAGGAAGTCGCAGGAGCGGCAGGCGCCGGACGGGGCGGCCCGGAATTGTTCGGACCGGATCCTGTCGACCAGTGCCATTACCCGCTGCTCGGCTAGTTCCATCCATGCGTCATCCGCCTCCTGGCTCACCACATCGAGCCCGTCGCCGAGGTAGACGAACGAGACCTTCAGGGACTCCGGTGGGGTGGCGCCCAGGCCGGACCGGCGTGCCGCCAGCGCGTAGGCCTGTAGCTGGACCTGGCTCGAGGGCCGGTGGGAACGCCGGCCGGACTTGAAGTCGACTATCTCCCAGCCGTCCTCTCCGTCCCCGTAGACGGCGTCGATCCGCCCTCTGATCCGAACCGACTCGGATATCCGGAGTTCGAACGGCGCCTCGACATGGACGGGGATGCGGTCAGCGTAGGACGATTCCAGGAAAGCGCTCCAGCCTCGGCGCGTGCCGTCGGGGGACGTGGTGCTCTCATCGGGGGTGCGGTCGTAGAGGTCAGGTTCGAGGTCGTCGAAGGGGATCATGCCCCGGTTATGCAGTTCGATGCGGCGATGCAGCTCGGTGCCGCGGCGGGCGGCGGGCCCTGGCCGTCGGGGGAGGCGGTCCACCTCGGACCAGTAGTACCTCTTCGGGCAGTCGGCGTAGGTGACCAGGCCGGTCACGCTGATGACGGTCGGCTCCGGCTCGGGATTGAATCCGACGGGATCGGTCAGGGACAGCAGCACCTCTTGGAAATCCTCCACAGCCTGATCGTAGAGGCCCTCCACCCCGAGCCGGCGGGCCCTCCGGGCCGCCCAATCCGGATCGGAGACGATCTCGTGGAGCGACTTTTCCCAGGTGGTCTCGAGCACCGGGTCCGGCCCTGACTCCGGGACCGGGAACCGCAGGTTGTCGGGTCGGGGCGGTGGCTCGGGTATCCACTGACCGATCGTCACATCCTTGCGGCGGCGGGCGATCTCGATGAGCTCGCCCGGCCGGGAGGGCCGTTTGAGCGGCTCGGGCGAGCCGTACCAATGGGCGCCGCTCAGGTAGAGGTGCTGCTTGGCGCGGGTGACCGCCACATAGGCCAGGCGCCATTCCTGGTCGTAGTGGCGCCTCTTGAGCCAATCCCGGCGAGCCCGATCGTCAAGCGCCGGATCGAGATTGGCGCGGAACTCGGGGTCGATACGAAGGTGAGCAGGGACCGACGCGTCGATCGTGGACGGGTCGGCATACGCCCGGGGCCGGGACGGGAAGTTGGACTCGTACAGGGCCGGAAGGAACACGGCGTTCCACTCCAGCCCCTTCGCCCGGTGAACCGTGGAGAGCGTGACCGCGTCCTCACCGGCGAGCCGCGCGGTTTCCAGCCGGTCGTCCGGATCGTTAGCGATCATCTCCAGATGATCGAGAAACGCCCTCAAGGAGAAGGATCCTTCGAGGGGCTGCCAGTGCTCGGTGAAATCGAGGAAGCGGTGCACGTTGAGGCGGGCTGAGATGTTGGAAGGGGTGGGCATGGCATCGATCTCTTGCCATGCGCCGGTCCTGGCCAGGACCGATCGAGCCAGCTCGGACGGCCCGGCGCCCTGGGCCTCGACAAGGAGTGATCGGTACATGTCCCGGAAGCGCTCCAGGCGGTCTCTGATGTCCGGGAGCAGGTCCAGGGAATCGAGTTGCTCCAGCGCTTCGACGAGGATGAACCCCATGCCGTCGGCCTGGCGGTTCCCGGCGGCCACCCAGCGGGCGAGGGGCGCCAGGTCGCCCAGGCCTAGGCGATAACCGGCGCCCATCAGGATCCTCACCAGGGCCGGGCTGTCGGCCGGGTCGTCCAGCAGGCGGAGCCAGGCCGCCAGCTCGACCACCTCCGGGACCTTTAGCAAGCCACCCAGGTCGGTGACCTGAAGGGGAACGTCGTGCTCCTCGAGCGCTTGGCGCACGAGATCGATGTTGGCGTTGCGGCGGAACAGGACCGCCATCTCCGACCATTCGATCCCGGAGTCGTGGAGCCGCCGGAGCTCCCGGGCGATCTCCTCGGCCTCGTCCCGGGCGTTGCCGAACCAGGAGACCTGTACCGAGCCTGGGGGCTTTCCCTCCAGGGCCACGAGGTCATCGGCCGATTCGGAACCGGTGATCCGGGCCCTGACTCGGTTGGCCAGATCAAGGACGCGCCGGCCCGACCGGCGGTTCACGGACAACCGGAGGGTGCGCGACTCCGACCCGTCAGCTTCCCGGAAGCTGGTGGGGAAGTACCCGAAGTTGGACGGGCTGGCCCCCCGCCACTCGTAGATGGTCTGGTCGAGATCGCCTACCGCGGTCACGGCCCGACCGTTACCGAAGAGTGTCGAGAAGAGTTCCCGCTGGGCCGGGTTGGTGTCCTGGTACTCATCCAGCAGGATGCACCGGTACCGTGACCGGACCCGATCCACTATGCCTCGGTGGTCGGGGTCGCGAACCAGCTCCACCGCCAGCCGGGTGAGGTCACCGAAGTCCCGCACACCCAGGTGCCTCTTGTCCTGCTCGAACATCACGAGTGCTGTGGCCAGTTCGGCCCGGCGGGCATCGACCTCGTCCGCAGGATCGGTAGCGAGTATGTCTTCGGGACGGAGCAGGTTGTCCGACAGCTCGCCGGCCAGGTCGGCCAGCTTGCGAACCACGGTCGGCACGTGGGTGGCGTCCACGAGCCGGAAGGGGGTGGAGAGGACGCACCGGTGAAGGATTTGGCGGCTGGCCGCCGGGGTGATGATGCGGGTACCCCGATCCACTCCCACCAGCGCTCCGTAGGTACCAAGTAGATGGGCGGCGAACCCGTGGTAGGTGAAGACATCGATTGCCTGCTCGGGCCGCATGCCGGGTATCGATGAGAGCTCGGGCGCTGACCGGATCCGTCCGGCCAGCTCGGCGGTGGCCTTGTTGGTGAAGGTCACCCCGAGAATCTGTTCCGGCAGGACGCCGTGGCGCTCCATGAGGGCGACCATGCGGCGGACCAGGGTGAAGGTCTTGCCGGTGCCTGCCCCGGCGGTGACGCGCAGCGGCCGCAGTCCGTAGTCGATGACCGCCTGTTGCTGGGCCGAAGGGCGGGGCGTCATCGGCGGTAGGCTTCCTGGCCTTCGGCCCACGCCGGACAGACCAGCCGCACGTCGCAGCGGTCGCAGGCCCTGCCGGGCCGGGGTTCCCAGTCCTCCTCGTGGATCAGGCGGGCGATTTCCTCCAGGCGGCGCCTGGTCTCCGCCTCCCGGTCCGGGCCGAACCTGCGCACGGTGACCTTCTTGGTAGGTGCGTGCGGGAACCAGAACTCGGCGCCGGTTACCGCCCCGTGCTCGGTGATCGCCGGGTCGGCGTTGGAGGCCAGGT
The DNA here is from genome assembly GCA_021296345.1 of Acidimicrobiia bacterium. Classification (GTDB taxonomy): domain Bacteria; phylum Actinomycetota; class Acidimicrobiia; order Spongiisociales; family Spongiisociaceae; genus Spongiisocius. The sequence goes on from JAGWAN010000012.1 coordinate 7,196, forward strand.
AGTAGAAGCCCAGTTGGAGGGAGTTGCGGGCCTCCTCCTTGGTGGGCGCCGTTTTTCCGGTCTTGTAGTCGACTATCCGCAGGGTGGTATCGGGATTCTGCTCGATCCGATCTATCCGCCCCAGCCAGGTGGTTCCTCCTAGCTCCAGCCTCACCGGGTGCTCCAGCAATACGGGGCTACCGGCGGGTTGTGGCCACCCGGTGTAGAGCTTCTCCAACAACTCCTGCCCACGGCGCAACCATGCGTATCGCAAGGAGTCGGTGCCGAAGTCGTGGTGGCTGATCTGCGAGCTGAGGATGGTGAGCGCCTCATCGAGGGTGGACGGGCGGTTCTCCCTTGCCGCCTGCCGCTCGGCGTTCTCGAGCACGGTGTGGATGAGGGCGCCGAACGCGAGGTAGGGGCTACCGCCTGCGCTCACGTCGAGCAGCCGTCCGAGAGCGAACTGCCGGGGGCATCTGTCGTAACCCAGAGCGTCGCTGGGAGACAGCCGCCTACGACCCCGGACGAGGCCGTGGTCGGCGTCCTCCCGGCGTACGGCCGCATAGCTCTGCGGCGTGCGGAAGCCGGGGCGGGATGCGGTGGCCAGCACCGTTGCGGCGGCAAGGCGCCGATGTCCGTACTCGGCAGGATCGACCAATACCCGCCTCAACCAGGTCTCTGCCTCCCGCGGTGTGACGGGCCTGGCAGGAGCGGCGCCGGCACCCGCGACGTGCACTCCCGGTCCCTCGATCATGTCCAGGAACCGGCTGGGTCGGTGGTGAGCCTCGCCGGAGCCGGCGTTGGTGGCGGTCAGCACCACGCTCCGGCACGCTCTGGTCATTCCGGTGTAGAGAAGACGGGTCTCTTCCTGCAGGCGTCGCGTGCTAGACCGGTCGGGACCGGAGGGGCTTAGGGGATCGAGATGCTCGACCTGGATCAATGATCGGTGGCGGCTCAGGTCGGGCAGCACTCCCTCGACCGCATCGGCGATGAACACTACGTCGAACTCGAGGCCCTTCGTCTGGTGGATAGTGGTCAGGACCATCCGATCCTCGGTGGGATCGCGATAGCTGAGCAACGGGCTGGCCTCGAAGTCGTCGGACTCAACCAGGCGGATGTAATCCATCAGGGTGATGCTCGGATCGCGGTCGGCCACCCTGGCGAGGGCTTGGGCAAGGCTCGCCCAGGCCGCCCGGAACTCGCCGCTCTCCGGGTCATTCACGAAGGGCTTCAGCTGGGGGAGTCGGGTCCACGCATGCCAGAATCCGTCGATAGCGGTCCGGTGGATCCAGGAAGGATCGCTCAGCAGGCCGGCGAGTTCCTCCCCTCCCTCCACATGGGCAATGATGGCCTCCGACCATTCCATGTCGAACAGCCTCCGGTTCCGCTCGACCGCCCGGAGCCGGCCGACGCCGAAGTTGAACAGGGGCCCCAGCAGCAGCCTCCTGATCGGTCCGCTTCCGGCGGACGGGCCGGAGTGCGAGCCGAGGGCGGCCCGCGCCAGATCAAGAAAGGCCCGGGTGGCCGGGTGGTCGGCGAGGCGCCTGTCGGGACGTTCGTGGGGGATCGACCTCTGCTCCAGGGCTCGCGATAGCTCCCGGAGGAAGCGCCGCTTGGTCCGGACCAGCACCGCCATGCGGTGGAAGGGGATTTCCTGCTCGACCCGGAGGCGGGTGGCTTGGGCGGCGATCCATTCCGCTTCGGCGGACTCCTGGTCGAACACCCGGATCTCGACCCGACCTGGTCCGGCGGCCGCTTCCACCGGACCTGCCGCACCGGGAAGGTCCACCCCCACCGTGAGCCGTTCAGCTGCCCGGAGGATCTCGACCGGGGTGCGGAAGGATGTTGCCAGCACCCAGCGCCGCACCGGATGTTCGTCCACAGCCGGGAAGTCGTCGGCGAAGCGCTGGACATTGCCCAGGTCGGCCCCGCGAAACCCGTATATGGACTGGTAGGGGTCGGCCGCGACGGTGAGGTTGCGGTCCGGGCCCAGAAGCCACCTGAGCAGCACAGCCTGAGCCCTGGTGGTGTCCTGGTACTCGTCCACGAGCACGTACCGGTAGGGCTGGACCTCCGGCGCCTCCTGCGACCGGTCGGCCAGCACCTGGATCGCTCTGGTCATCAGCGTTCCGTAGTCGATCCGGCCCCGCCGATCCAGTTCGGCGTCATAGCGGGCGATGAAGTCGGGCAGGGCCCGCCAGTCGCGGCGCTTCCCAGCGATCCGGGCCAGGTCGGTGTGGTCGAGCATCTGTTCCCGGGCCCGCAGGATGAAGTCGGTCACCTCGTGGGCGAGGGTTCTGCTGTCAAGGAGCCGGCGGAAGGGAACCGGCCAATTGCCGGGCGGGTCGCCGGCCAGCAATTCCGAGACCAGGTCCACCTGCTCGGGACCGGTCAGGATGGACGGAAGGGCGGCCCATCCGAGCACATCATGGGCGTGCCGCTCCAGCAGCCGGTAGGCGAGGGAGTGGAAGGTGGACGCGCCCACGCCTCCGGCGGGACCTGCAACGGCGCGGTGGAGCCTGTTCCCGAAATCGGCCGCTGCACGGCGGGAGAAGGTAACGGCGAGGATGCTCGAGCTCGGGACACCGCGGCGGTCGATCAGATGGGCGATCCGCCGCACGAGGAACTCCGTCTTACCGGCGCCCGGACCCGCCACCAGCAGCTGGGGACCGTCAGTCGTTGTCACCGCTCCGGCCCAGTCCTCGGGACGGAGGCGCCGCTCGGTGAACCGGGCCGTGCCAGGGCCTGTAGTCACCCCATCCGGATGGGCCGTCAAGCGGCCAGGGGTGGCCGGGTGGCGAGCGCCGCCTCAGCCTCTGTCCGCCCGGTCTCCTCGAGCACCACGGTGAAGCCGAAGCCGGCCTCGATCATGGCCTGCTCGGCGGCCCGGATGGCTTCCCTGTCCATGCGGGATTCGTTTCTCTTGCTATTTGCCATGGTCCGGAAGTTACTGGGAGGGTGTGACATGTTTCTCCGGGCGTGTATCCTGGCAGGACGGTGCCCTTGCCGGCACTGTTCCACCGATGTCCTGGGGATGGGTTCGGCCGCAGTCGCGTGCCCTTGCTCCACAGTTGCCGTATGATCGTGCCTCACACTTACACAAGCACGCTCCCGGAGTAGCCGATCTTCCGTGGTCTCCGTCGTCCCGCTCCAAGCCCTGGTAGCCAATGTAGATCGGGTTGCCGACGTCGTTGCGCCCCAGGCCGACTCCGTTCCCGGCCGGGAGAGTCATCGCTACGCGGTCGCCCGTCCCGACTCGTTTCTGAACGTCACCCTGTCAGTGCCCGAGTTCCCCGAGCCGACCCCTCCACGGGAGGCGGTGGTGAAACGGGCTGTCGCTCACTTCCGCGGGATGATGGACCGCGAACTCTTCGACCCCCAGCCGTCACCGGCCTTCTTCCTCTACGAGTTGGACACAGGCAGCCATCGACAGGCCGGAATCGTGGGAGGGGTGTCGTTGACGGCGATCGAGGAGGGGCGGGTACTCGGTCACGAGGGGATCTTTGAGAGCCAAGTGGACGATCTGGCCCACTTCTACCGCGTGGCCCGGCTCTCGTCCAGCCCGGTGGCGCTCGGGTTCGAGGCGGACGACGATCACCATTCCCTGATGAGGCGGCTCTCCTCAGGCGCGCCGCTCCGGGACTTCACGAGCCCGGATGGTGTCAGGCAGCGCCTGTGGGCGGTTACCGAACCGTCCGGACTTGCCGCCGTCCGGTCGGCCACCACCCGGGTGACAACCTTGTACATCACCGACGGCCACCATCGCGTTGCGGCCTCCCTCAGACGGGGAGGGGGTCCTGGCTGGTTCCTGGCCATCATGTTCCCGAACGACCAGCTCAAAGCGGTGGCGTACAACCGCGTCGTCGCGCCCTCCCATCTCCCGTCCCCCGCGGAGGTTCGGCATGCGCTGGGCGATGACTGGGACATGATCGATCTGGGACCAGCAGGTGAGGTGGAGGCTCAACCCCGGGGCACCGGCGAGATGGCAATGGTGCTGGAGGGACGGTGCTATCGCATGGTCTTCCGGGGGCGGCGGTCGGAGGATCCAGTGGAGCGCCTGGATGTGAGCCTGCTCCACCACCGGATTCTCGGCCCGGTATTCGGGATATGGTCCCATGAGGATCCGCGTCTCTGGTACATGGCAGGTGAGAGTTCGACCGGACCGTTCCAGAGGCACGTTGCGGTCTATCCTGGCGCCGTGGGTTTTGCGTTGTACCCCACTCGGATGGTGGAGATGATGGCGGTTGCCGATGCGGGACGCCTCATGCCGCCCAAGTCCACCTGGTTCACCCCCAAGCCACGCTCCGGGCTGTTCGTGGTTCGTTGGTGAGAGCCGGACCCGGGATGATCAGCGCACGACGCCGTAGGAGTAGGAGCGGCGTTCCAGAGGAGAGTGAGTCACGGTGATTACCACTGAACCGAGCCGAAAACGGACCGTTGCTCCCGAGATGGAGTGGGATTCCCCCATGTACAAGGAGGCGGTCACCCAGTTCCAGAACGTGGCCGAGAAGATGGGCCTCGACGACAACATACGTGAACGCCTGGCCATGCCGCAGAGATCCCTGGTCGTGACCTTCCCGTACCGGACGGACGAGTACTCCAAGGTACGCACCGCCTACGGCTACCGCGTTCAGCACGTGCTCACCATGGGCCCCACCAAGGGTGGTATCCGCTATGCGGAGGACGTCAATCTGGGCGAGGTGGCGGCGCTGGCCATGCTCATGACCTGGAAGTGCGCTCTGGTGGGCTTGCCGTTCGGAGGCGCCAAAGGAGGCGTCCGGATCGATCCTCACGCACTTTCCCGGCGGGAGCTCCAGCGTGTCACCCGGCGCTACACAGCCGAGGTCATCGAAATGATCGGTCCGCAGAAGGACATCCCGGCGCCGGACCTGGGCACCGACGAGCGTGTCATGGCCTGGATAATGGACACCTACAGCCAGCATCAGGGGTATGCGGTGCCGGCCGTGGTGACCGGCAAGCCGCCGGAACTGGGTGGGTCGGTGGCCCGCCGTGAGGCGACCGGCCGGGGGATCATCAGCTTGCTGCCGTCAGCGGCCGTGCGGTGCGGGGTGGCGGTCGACGGAGCCCGGGTGGTGATCCAGGGCTTCGGCAATGTGGGTCGCTATGCCGCTATCGCCGCCGCCGAAATCGGGTGCCGGGTCGTCGGCGTGGGTGATCTGACCGGCGCGATCTACAACGGGAACGGCCTGGAGGTCGGTCGCCTCGCGCGCCACGCGGACGAGGTAGGGGGGGTGAAGGGCTTCTCGGGGGGCGATGAGATCGCTCCGGATGAGCTGATGGCGATCGAATGCGACGTGTTGATCCCGGCGGCGGTGGGCGGAGTGCTCCACGCCGGTAACGCAGGCGACGTCCAAGCCAGGCTGATCCTGGAGGGCGCGAACAACCCGACCACTCTCGAGGCCGATCGCATCCTGCTGGATAGGGGAGTGATGATCGTGCCCGACATCATTTGCAACGCAGGCGGGGTGACGGTCTCGTACTTCGAGTGGGTGCAAGACCTGCAGAACTACTTCTGGTCGGAGAACGAGATCGTGAGCCGGCTCCGGGAGATCATGATCCGGGCGTTCGAGTCCGTGGTGGACGTGAGCATCCGGGAAAACGTCGACATGCGAACCGCCGCCCTGATGAAAGGGATCGACAAGGTGGCCGGCGCCAAGCTGGTCCGCGGCGTGTACCCCTAGGTAGTTGGTAGTTGGTAGTTGGTAGTTGGTAGTTGGTAGTTGGTAGTTGGTAGTTGGTAGTTGGTAGTTGGTAGTTGGTATTGGATACCGCTGACAACTGACGCCTAACCCAGGGGCAGGGCGGGCTCTGGGTTGGCATAGGCCTGGCCTTCCGGGCAGAGGTCCTGGAAGGCGCACCACCGGCATAGGGCTGACGGTTTGGGCGGGAAGTTGTCCCCCTCGACGGCCGCCCGCATGGTGGTCGTCAGGGCCAGGAGTTGGCGCTCGATACCCTCCAGGGTGTTGCGGTCGATCTCGATCGAGTACACGGTGGAATTGCCCAGGTACATGAGCCGGAGTTCGGCCGGGGTACGGCCCCTCTGTCGCTGGACCAGCAAGGCATAGATCTTGAGGGCAAAGAAGGCCGAGAGGGCGTAACGCTCGGGTGGCGCAGCCCCGGTCTTGTAGTCGATGATGACCAGCTCCCCGTCGGGTCGTTCATCCATGCGGTCGAGGATGCCGCGCACCACGATCTCGCCGAGGTCTTCGGCGAGCATCAGTTCCCGCTCGATCGGCGCGATCGAGGTCGGGTCCTCCATCCGGATGTAGTTGGCCACCACGCGCAGGCTGTCGATTCCCCACTGCCGTTCAGCGTCCAGATCGTCGAACAGACACGAATAATCGGGAGTGGCCCGCAGCGCGGTCCATTCCTCGCGGAACAGGTCGAAGAGCCGCTCAGGGGTTCGCTCCGCGGCGGCGAGATCGAACAAGCGCTCCAGGGCCAGGTGGGCGGTCGTGCCCCGGGCCTGCGGGGGCGTGACCGGCTCGGGCAGCCTGTCGATGGCCCGGAATCGGAACAGACGGGGACACTGCTTGAAGTCCCCGGCGCGGCTGGGAGAGATGTTCTCGAGAAGGGTCTCGGAGCCATCTGCGGTCCCGGGCCCGCCGGCCGGGGAGTCGGGCATGGGTGGGTTCTCGAACAGCGCAGGCTGCCGGGCCGCAGGATTCACGGATGACATGAGCCGGATCATAAAGACCGGGCACGACATCGTCTTGGATGCAGCACCCGGTCGCGCCCTTTCGATGGTCAGGTCGCGAAATTATCCCCGGAAGCGCGAAAACTTGACGCTCAAACCGTTAGATGGACGTCTCCTGAAGCGTTAAGTTGGTGTCAACCAACCGGGGAAACCCGGTCGGGGAACCGGACCGGAGGTTCTGGATTCGATGCTCAGGTATCGGATCCAAAGTTTCGGAAAGGACGTTTCCTCGTCGCAGAGCAGCGATGTTACGGGACGAGGAGGCGGTGGCCCTCGCCGGGCGGTGGCTCAGGCCCCGTCCGAACGGGTCGAAGGGAATCCGGAGTGGCAGCAATGCCGCAACGGCTCCCGAACTGCCGGCAAAGGCAACGCCGTAAAACGTGGAACCGATGCCTGGCTTATCGCCTGAGGGATGCGGTCGTAGAGATACGGCCGGGCATTCGAGAGGCGAGAGGAGCCGCGAGGCTTCTCAAGGGCTCGAGCGGTAGTCACCTCCGGGTGGCGGCGGCTGGAGCAAGGGAACCCCGAGAGGGCGCAAGCTCACTCGGGGTTTTCCTTTGTACGGATGCGATTCCGTTCCGTGCGACCTCTCAGTTGATACGGCGCTCGTGGTCCTTCCACTCGCGATCACGCAGCACGAATTTCTGGATCTTCCCGGTGGAGGTCTTGGGCAGGCTTTCGACAATCTCCACCTCGTCCGGCGCCTTGAAAGCAGCGATGCGGTCGCGTACATGGTCGATGATCTCGTGCGGCGAGGCCGTCCGGCCCGCCTTGCGGACCACGAACGCTTTGGGGCGTTCGCCCCAGCGATCGTGCGGGACGGCGATCACAGCGCACTCGAGCACCGCCGGGTGCGAGGCGATGGCCTTCTCCACCTCGATGGTGGAGATGTTCTCGCCTCCGGAGATGATGATGTCCTTGGAACGGTCACGCAGGTCGATATAGCCGTCCGGGTGCCATACCGCGATATCGCCGGAGTGGAAGTAACCCCCTCGAAAGGCCTCGCCGGTCGCCTCCGGGTTGTCGAAGTAGCCCTTCATGACGTTATTGCCGCGCATCACCACCTCTCCCAAGGCGGTGGCGTCCTGAGGGATGTCCTCCATCCGATCATCCACCACCCGGGTGGGTTCGGCGATGATGAACGACACGCCCTGGCGGGCCAGGAACCGGGCGCGTTCATCCACCGGCATGCCGGGTACCCCAGGCTGCAGCTCGCACACGGTGTGGGGTCCGTAGGTCTCGGTCAACCCGTACATGTGGACGATCTCGGCGCCCAGGTTCCCCATTGCCTCGATGATGGTGGGACTCGGCGGCGCCCCGGCGGTGGTGATGGTTACGGGCCGGGGGAAGGGATGGGCTTCGGGAGCATTGGCGAGGCTGATGAGCACGGTGGGGGCGGCATTGAAGTGGGTGACCTGCTCGGAGTCGACCAACGACCAGATCTCGGCCGGATCGACTTTGGGCAGGCAAACATGGGTGCCACCGATGCCGGTCACGCCCCAGGTGGTGCACCAACCGTTGCAATGGAACATCGGAAGCGTCCAGAGGTAGACGGAGTCGGGAGAGTGGCGGGAGTGGATGATCTCGCCCAGGGCGTTCAGGTAGGTGCCCCGGTGCGTAAACATGACCCCCTTGGGGCGGCCGGTCGTACCCGAGGTGTAGTTGATCGCGATGATCCGGTCCTCGTCGTCCACCTCCCAGGGGCGTGGCCGGTCGGACCCGCGGGCCAAGAACTCATCGAAAGGCGTGACGGGGAAGCCGGTCTCGGCGCCGGTACGGTCGATTCCCACGATCTCGGAAACGGTGGCGAGCCGATCTGCGATGCCGGCGAGCCCGGCCAACAGGTGGGTCTCGCCAACCAGGAGCTTCGCTCCCGAATGGTCGAGGATGTAGCGGATCTCCTCCGGCGAGAGGCGCACGTTCACGGACACCAGCACCGCTCCCAGGAGGGCGGGCGCGAAGTGGGCGATCAGCATCTCCGGGATGTTGGTGCAGAGGAAGGCCACCCGATCCCCCGGACCCAGGCCTGAGGCGGCCATCGCGTTCGCCATCCGGGTGGTCCGGGCGGCCATGCGGTCGTAGGTGATGCGTCGGTCGCCGTCGACGATGGCGGTTTTGCCGGGATAGACCAGCGCCGAACGCTCCAGGAACGACAGCGGGGTCAACTCGGTCCGGTTAACGGCGGGCATCGGCGAAGGTTACCTGAGATGGCCTGAGTAGTGGCCTATGGCCAGTTTCGAGTGGCCAGTGGGCGACCCGAGGTGATCAGGTCGCGTTAGGCCCTGAAGCCTGACCGTCCGTGTCAGTTCCGAGGCACAACATTCACTGGCCACTGACTACCGACCGCCGGCCACTGGCCCCGCAACTACCATCCGGTGTCTGCCCGGAGGCGGCGTGGCGGTCTGTCCCGGTAGAGGAGGATTCGATGCCACCGCACATGCTGGACTTTCCCCTGCTCCTGTCCACTCTGTACGAGCGGGCCGTGCGTATCTACCCGCACCAGGAAGTAGTGTCGGTGAACGCCGACGGCTCCCTCCGCCGGAGCACGTACGGCGAGACGGACGACCGGGTGCGAAGGCTGGTTGCCGCCTTGGACCGGCTGGGCATCAGGAGGGGCGAGGTGGTCGGCACCCTGGCGTGGAACACTCACCGGCACCACGAGATCTACTGGGCCACCGCCAACACGGGCCGCATCTGCCACACCGTCAACCTTCGCCTGTCGGCGGACCACATCCGGTACATCATCGACCACGGTCGTGACCGGGCTGTGTTCATATCCGGCGACATGGTGGAGGCGGTGGAGCGGTTGGCGCCCGACCTACCGGGCGTGGAGTACTGGATCATGCTCGACGGGGATCCTGACGCCACTTCGCTGCCCGGCGCCATCGCCTACGAGGACCTGATCTCCGATCCTGGCTACAAGGGGTCCTGGCCCGAGCTCGACGAGCGATCACCCCACATGTATTGCTACACGTCCGGTACTACGGGCAACCCCAAGGGCGTGGCCTACACCCAACGCTCCACCTACATGCACGCCTTGTCGGGAATCGTCTTCTCCCCTCTGGCGGCCAGGGACAACATAATGCCGGTGGTACCCATGTTCCATGCCGCCGCCTGGGGGCATCCCTTCATGGCCATCACGGCCGGGTGCAAGATCACCTATCCGGGACACGACCTGTCGGCCGAGGGCCTCGTCAACCTGATCGAAGGCGAACGGGTGACCTTCTCCGCCGGCGTGCCCACCGTGTGGTTGGCCATCCAGCACTACCTGGAGGATCATCCCGAGCGCGACATCTCGTCTATCCATTCCTTCATGTGCGGAGGATCCGCGGTCCCTAGAGCCATGATCGACTGGTACTGGCGGGCGAGGGGCATCAGGGTGATCCAGGGGTGGGGCATGACCGAAACCAACCCGGTGGCGACCTTCTCCATCCTGAGACCGGAGATGGAGGATTGGGACTGGGAGCGCCAGCTCGACTTCATCGAGACGGCCGGGCTGCTGATTCCGGGCCTCCGGGCCAAGATCGTGGACGACGAGGGGCGGGAACTGCCCCAGGACGGTGAGGCCTTCGGGGAGTTGCTCGTCCAGGGTCCCTGGGTAGCGGCGGAGTACATCCGGGACGAACGGACGGCCGACACCATGGTCGACGGCTGGCTCCGGACCGGCGATGTATGCAAGATCACGCCTGAGGGGTACATCCGGGTGACCGACCGGGCCAAGGACGTCATCAAATCCGGTGGGGAGTGGATCTCTTCCATCGACCTGGAGAACCTGATCATGGCCCATCCCAAGGTAGCGGAGGCTGCGGTGGTCGGGGTGGAGCACTCCAGGTGGCAGGAACGACCCATCGCCCTGGTGGTCCCGCATCCGGGTGGGCAGGTGAGCGATGAGGAGCTGGCCGGCCACCTGCGGGGGAAGGTGGCCGACTGGTGGCTTCCGGATGCCTACGTGACCGTGTACGAGATCCCGAAGACCAGCACGGGCAAGTTCGACAAGAAGGTGATGAGGGATCGATACGCCTCCGTCCTCACCGACCAGCCGTGAGCCCGGTCCGGGGAACGCGATCATCGGCCTGAGGACGCGTTGTCGGCGGCGTTGACGGCCTCGGTCCATAGCTGGCTGGGCTGGGCGGTGGTGGTGGTCTGCGGGCTGGCCGGTCTGGTCGCTCTCGGCTACCACTTCGGCCGGCGCAGGCCCGACGCGGCGTTCAAATCGATGGTCTCGGTGTGCGTGGTGAGTGCGGTCCTGCAGGTGGGGCTGGGGCTGGTGCTCTTCGCCCGGGACATGGAGCCGGGATCCATCCACATGTTCTACGGCTTCGTGATCCTGTTGACCCTGACCTTCGTCTACATCTACCGTGTCCAGTTCGAGCGCCGTCCCGCCCTCTACTGGGGGTTGGCCCTGCTCTTCATGATGGGGCTCGGGCTGCGAGGCATCTCCAGCTTCGGCGCCAGCTTTTGACCGGTCGCCGGTCCGGCCGCCTCCCGTCCCGCGGCGCTTCCCGATCTGGCACAATGCGGTGGATGGCACACAACGTACTGGGCGGGGAACTCGAACTCTGCTCGCTCGATCCCCTGACCGGATGGTGGCGGGACGGCTGCTGCAACACGGACCAGAACGATCACGGTGTCCACACGGTGTGTGTGGTGGTGACCGACGAGTTCCTTGAGTTCTCGAGATCGGTGGGCAACGACCTGTCCACCCCGATGCCCATCCACCGCTTCCCCGGGCTCAAGGCGGGGGACAGATGGTGCCTGTGTGCGGCCCGCTGGGTGGAGGCCAAGCGCGCCGGCATGGCTCCCGACGTGGTGCTTGAAGCTACCCACGCCCGGACCCTGGAGTGGGCCGATCTGGCCGATCTGGAAGCCCATCGGGCATACCTCTAGACGGTTAGTTCCAAGGGGTGGCTATCGCCTACGACCGATAAACCTTGGAACAGATCATCTAGGCGCGAAGGTGGATCCGCTGGCCACCGACCGGTACAACTAGTATCTGCCGTCGGTCTCTCCCTGGTGGTGTGTAGTCGTGGTCCTGCTCTTCTCGCTGCTGAGCCTGCTGGCGCTGGCCGCTTCCCTCGGGCTGGTCGCGATGATGGCCCGCCCCGGTCTCAGAACGACCGCGGTACGCGAGCTGGGTGGCTATGCCCTCCCCGTGGCGGCGACGGTGGCGACGGTATCCACGCTCGGCTCGCTACACCTGTCCGAGGTGGAGGGGTTCGTTCCCTGCCTGCTCTGCTGGGTGCAGCGAGGGTTCATGTACCCGCTGGTGCTGCTCCTGGCCTGGGCGATCGCCAGGCCGACCCGGGTGGTCCAGCTGCTGGTCCTCATCATGTCGATCGGCGGCGCCCTGACCGCCGCCTACCACTACGGGGAGCAGCAGGGATGGTGGGGCGGATCCGAGGAGTTTTGCTCGGCGGCGGCGCCCTGCACGTTCGTATGGGTCCGGCAATTCGGATTCATGTCGATACCCTTCATGGCGTTCACCGGATTCTGCCTGATCGCCCTGCTGGTGGCGTTGCACATGAACAGGCCGGTTAGAGCGACCAGTCACGACTGAGAACGAAGAGGAGAGTGCCGAATGGCAAGGACGGGAGGCAAGAGAAGCCAGCCCAAGGCGCGACCTGCGGCCGCGCCCGCCCCGGTGCGGGCGACGCTGCCCACGGCGGAAGAAGAGCAGCCGACCGGGCGGGGGAAGAAGAGCATGCTGGCTGGTGGCGCCCTGGTGGCGGTGGCCGTGCTGGTGGTGTTGGCGATCAACCTGGCCACCGAGGAACAGCAGGGCACCGAGGCGGCCGCATTCCTGAGTCCCGATGTGACCGTGACCGGCTCCCCCCTGGCCCCCTTCGCAGGCGCTGCCCAGGACGGTTCCATCGGCGCCCTCGCTCCGGAGATACGGTCGACGGATTTCGCCGGGGCGCCGATCTCGATCGAGCACGACGGCACCCCCAAGCTGATCCTCTTCCTGGCCCACTGGTGCGAATTCTGCCGCAGGGAAGTGCCCGCCCTGCAGAGCTGGATCAACGCCAACGGGATTCCGGAGGGCGTCGAACTGGTATCGGTAGCCACATCGAACAGCGAGATCCGGCCGAACTATCCACCTAGTGCCTGGCTCGAGCGAGAAGGCTGGACCGCGCCGGTACTGGTGGACGATGAGGCCGGCCGCATCGCCCAGGCATACGGCCTGACCTCCTTCCCGTTTTACGTGGCCGTGAACGGATCGGGGGAGGTGCAGGGTCGGTTGGCGGGCGAACAGCCGCCGTCGAACGTGGCGGCAATCCTGGCAGCCCTGGCGGAAGGCGGATAGGGCATGCCCACTCCGGCCTGTGTCGATCTCGAGAGCCATGACCTGGCCGCGAATACCATCCGCGCCCTGGCCATGGACGCGGTACAGCGGGCCAATTCGGGCCATCCGGGCATGCCGATGGGGATGGCCGATCTCGCCGCCGTCCTCTGGCAGCGCCACCTGGTGGTGGACCCCGACCATCCGCGGTGGCCCGACCGGGATCGGTTCGTGCTCTCCAACGGGCACGGTTCGATGCTCCTGTACGCGGTTCTCCACCTGTCCGGGTTCCCGGTCACCATGAAAGACCTGATGGACTTCCGCCAGTGGGGGTCGCCCACCGCCGGCCACCCCGAGTACGGGCCGGAGTTGGGGATCGAGATGACCACCGGGCCCCTCGGGCAGGGTTTCGGAACCGCGGTCGGAATGGCGATGGCCGAGGCCCACCTCAACGCGGTGTTCGGGGATGATCTGGTGGACCACCGCACCTGGGCATTCGTGTCGGACGGTGATCTGATGGAGGGCATCTCCGCGGAGACGGCGTCCCTGGCCGGACATCTGGGTCTGGGCAAGCTCGTATACGTGTACGACGACAACCGCATCTCGATAGATGGCCCCACCGACCTGGCGTTCAGCGAGGACGTGGCGGCGCGCTTCGGCGCCGTGGGATGGCACACGGTGGAGGTCGACGGTCACGACCCGATCGCCATAGACGAGGCGTACACCGCGGCCTGTGCGGCGACCGATCGTCCTTCCCTGGTGATCGCCCGGACCCACATCGGTAAGGGCGCACCCACCAAGGAGGACACGGCAGGCGCCCACGGCGCGCCGCTCGGCCCCGCCGAGATCGCCGGGTGGCGCAGTGGCGCGGGCTGGCCCGATGAGGACTTCCACGTTCCCGCCGGTGTGGCCGAGCACTTCGGCGCTGGTATGGATCGGGGCCGCGCCGCCCGGATCCGCTGGCAGGATCGGTTCCGGGCCGCCACCGGTGCAGATCCCGAATTGGAAGCCCGCTGGTCGGCCTACCACTCTCCCGAGCGGGTGAGCCTGGAAGGACCGGGATTCGAGGTCGGCGCCGGGATGGCCACCCGGGCGGCGATGGGCGCCATCTTCGACGAGATCGGGGGCCGGGTCGCCGGGTTGATCGGAGGATCCGCCGACCTGGTGGAGTCGACCAAGACCGAGGTGTCGGAGGGAGGGAGCTTCTCGCGCTCCAATCCGGCCGGGCGCAACCTCCATTTCGGGGTGCGCGAGCACGCCATGGGGACCATCGTCAACGGTCTCGCCCTCCACGGCGGGTTGCGGCCCTACGGCGCCACATTCTTCGTTTTCAGCGACTACATGCGTCCTGCCATCCGGCTCTCCGCCCTCATGGACATTCCCTCGATCTGGGTCTTCACCCACGAGTCGGTGTTCCTGGGGGAGGACGGCCCCACCCATCAGCCCATCGAGCACTTGGCCGCCATGCGAGCCATGCCGAATATGGCGGTGTTCCGGCCCGCCGATGCGGGAGAGATGCTGGAATCGTGGGAGACGGTGCTCAACCGGAGCCATCCGGCTGTCATCCTCGGAACCCGCCAGGCTGTGCCTGTACTGGACCGTTCCGGACGGGAGGGCGGCGTGGCGCGAGGCGCCTACGTGTTGCGCGACGGCGATGGAGCAGTGGTGATCGCCACCGGCTCCGAGGTCTCGGTTGCGCTGGAAGCGGCGGACCTGCTGGCCCATGACCACTCGATCCGGGTGGTGAGCATGCCGTGTACGGAGCTCTTCCTAGAGCAGCCGGAGGACTACCGCCGCGAGGTGCTGGGGAACGGTCTACCGGTTGCCAGCGTGGAAGCCGGGTCGACCTTCGGCTGGTCGCGGTTCACGGGACCGGGCGGGCTGAACATCGGCATCGACCGATTCGGTGCGTCGGCGCCGGCCGGCCGGATCGCCGAGGAGATGGGGCTTACCGGTCCGGCGGTGGCGCGGCGCCTGGCAACCTGGCTCCGAGGCGCCTAAGGCGCGCCGGCTCCCTATGGGAGGATCTCGAAGGTGGGTGTGTGAATGGGCCGGACGATGGAGAAGTGCCGCCGGTCCAGCGTAATGATCCTGGTGACGCCCAGACGCTCCGCGGTGGCGACGACCGACGCGTCAACGGTTCCGAGCGATTGATCGCTGTATCGATGGACGAGTTCGGCTATGCGCAACCAGTCGCCTGCGTTGACCGGCTCGACGTCGAGGTCGCCCGCGGCCAGATCTCCGAGAAAACGTACCTCTGCCGATGTGCCAAGACGGGTCTCTATCAGATAGCACACTTCGGTTATCACTAAAGTTGGCACGATCAGCCGGCCGTGGTACCCGCGCAGGAGTGTTAGGCAGGCATCATGGTGGCGATCGTCGGCGTCTACGTAGGCGTAAAGAGGTCCCGCGTCTACGAGGGCGGCTATTGAGCCACCTCCGACGCCAGGATTTCTTCGATCCGTTCGGAGATGTCGGTCCTTCCGCTACGTCCGGCCCCGGCCGCCTTGAGGTGCCGAACTCGCGTGCCCAGGTGATCTTCGATGGCTTCTCGCGTGATCTCCGAAATAGTGATGCCGCGACGCTCTGCCTCGTGCCGCAGCATGGCGTCGATACGGTCGGGGAGTTTGACGGTCGTCCGTTTCATGATATGCCAGCATACCACCCCCAAGGCTCTCCGTGGCCATGAGCCGTGACGGCAGCGAGTACCTGACGGTCGGTAGCCGCTACCAGTCCTGCCGATCGTCGGCGCGTAGAATCGGCCGGCGTGTCGACAGTAACCGCCGATCAGGTCCCCAGCCTCTCAGCGTGGCGTAACTACGCCCGGAACCTGTGGCGCTGGCGTGAGTTCGGCTGGTTCCTGGCTATGGGCAACCTGAAGGCCCGGAACGCCTCTACCTCCCTGGGGTTGGTCTGGTGGATGCTGAACCCTCTAATCATGGCGGCCGTCTACTTCCTGGTGTTCGGTCTGATCCTGGACGGGCGGCGCGGCGAGCCGCAGTTCATCGCCTGGCTCCTGTCCGGGGTGTTCGCCTTCAACTACACCGCCACCGCCATGACCTCGGGCGCCAACAGCATCCTGGCCAACCGCCGCCTCCTGGTGAACATCCGCTTTCCCCGCCTGATCCTGCCGATCTCCGCCATCATCGAGACCGGGGTCGGCTTCCTGATGTCGATCGCCGTCTACTACCTCATCGTCTGGCCGGCTGACGGCGTGTCGCCTGGCATCACCCTGCTCTGGCTACCGGTCGCCCTCGCCCTCCACACAGTCTTCAACCTGGGGCTGGCCGGATGGACCGCTCGCCTCGCCATCCCGTTCCGGGACATCAACAACCTGATTCCGCACGTGACGAGGCTGTGGCTCTACCTTTCCCCGATCATATGGCCTCTGACCTTCCTGCGGGATCGTGGCGGTCTGGTCGAGGACCTGGCGGTGCTGAACCCGATGTACGGGATCCTCTCGTTCTACCGGATGGCCCTGATGGGCAGGGAATTGGACACCGGTGCCTTCGTCCTGGCGTTGCTGTGGACGCTATTGCTCGGCGGGGGCGGCATCCTCAGTTTCGTTCGGCATGAGGGCAACATGGTCCGGCATCTATGACGGTATCGCGAGCACGACAGGCCATCAGGGTCAGCGGGGTAGGGGTCCGTTACCGCTCCTACCTCGACCGTGCCTCGACCTTCCGGCGGGTGGTGGCCCGGCGCCGGCTCAGGCAGACCACCACAGTGGTGGCTCTCGATGATGTCTCTTTCGAGGTGGAGTGGGGAGAGACCATGGGCCTGGTGGGTGACAACGGGGCCGGCAAGAGCACGCTGCTGCGGGTCATCGCCCGAACCATGCGCCCCGACGCCGGCTCGGTGGTGGTGAACGGTGAGACCTCCACTCTCCTCCAGCTAGGAGCAGGGTTCAACCACGAGCTATCCGGGCGGCGCAACGTCTACCTGAGCGGCCTGGCCCACGGCCTGGCCCGGGCGGAGGTATCCCGGCTGTTCGATGACATCGTGGCCTACGCGGGGCTGGGCGAGGCTATCGACCGCCCGATCAAGTCCTACTCGTCGGGCATGGTATCCCGGCTGGCCTTTTCGATCTCCATCCACCTGCTCCCCGACATCCTGCTGCTGGACGAGGTGCTGGCAGTCGGCGACGCCGGCTTCCGGAAGAAGAGCCAGGCAGCCATGAGAGAACTGCTCGGGCAGGGCGGGGCGGTGATGGTGGCCAGCCACGTGCTCAGCGGCATGGCCGAGATGTGTGATCGGGTGCTGTGGTTGGAGCGGGGGAGGGTCCGGGACCTGGGGCCCGCCGAAGCGGTGATCGAGGCCTACAGCCGGGCATCCCCGTCCGCGCCCCGGTGAGATCCGGACACCGGCACGGCGCCGAGGGTCGGATGCCATGATCCACGTCTTCATCGGAACCAAGGCCCAGTACATCAAGAGCGCGCCGCTGATGTGGGCTATGAAGGAGCAGGGGATCGACTACCGCCTCATCGACTCCGGCCAGCATGCGGAACTGGCCGGCTCGTTCCAGGTGGAACTGGGCCTGCGGGCCCCCGATGTCCGGCTGGGTGGCAGGACCGACGTAACCACGATCCCGCAGGCGGTGCGGTGGGGGCTCGGGCTCGTCGCCCGGCTGGTGTCGCGCCGGCGGACTTTCGAGCAGGTGTTCGGGGGCGTGGATGGCGTGTGCGTGGTTCACGGTGATACTCCCTCCACGCTGCTGAGCATGATGATGGCTCGCCGAGCCGGGCTGGCGGTGGCACATCTGGAGGCGGGGCTGAGATCCGGGCGTTGGTTGCATCCGTTCCCCGAGGAGATGATCCGCTACCTCGTGGCCCGGCGCGCCGACCTGCTGTTCGCGCCCGGCCGTGATGCGGTGGCCAATCTGGCGGCGATGCGGGTCAAGGGGAGGGTGGTGGCCCTGCCCGCCAACACGATCGTGGAAGTGCTCTCCGGGGCGGCTCTGGGCGCAGCCGGTATCGGGCCGGTGATCGTCACCATGCACCGGGTGGAAAACCTGCACCGGCGGCGTCGGCGGGAGGCGCTCGCCGCGCTGGTGGCGCGTCTGGCCGGGGATAGGCCGGTTCGCTGGATGCTCCACGAGCCGACCACCGGCGCGCTGGGACGGTCCCGGCTGGATGGTCTCGAGCGGGCCGGCGTCGAGCTCAGAGGTCTGGCCGGACACACCGAATTCGTGGAGATGCTGGCTGCGGCGCCGTTCGTGATAACTGACGGGGGCTCCATCCAGGAGGAGTGCGCCCTGCTCGGGGTTCCCACCCTGCTGTGGCGTAAGCACACCGAGCGCCCCGACGGAGTGGGGGCCAACGTGGTGGTGAGCCGCTACGAACCGGCCGTCATCGAGGCGTTCCTGGAGGATCCTGACCGGCATCGTAGAACGCCCCGGATCCCGGACGTGTCTCCGGGGGCTCGGGCTCTCGAAGCGCTTGCCGAGTGGCGATGAACTCGGCGGTCGAGGTGGCGACGAAGTCCCGTGCCAGGAGCACCAGCCGGTAGCCCCCCAGCACCACCACGGTCGGGGCCACTCCCTTGGCCTGGAGCACGGTGGCCATCGTCAGCTCGAACACACCGATTCCCTGGGGAGCAAAGGGCGCCAGGAAGCCGATCCCCCAGGTGAGGAGGAACCCGCCCACCACCAGCGCGGTGCGGAACTCGTCAGCCGCCGGAAAGGCGCGCAGGTACAGCAGGAACGTCAACGCGGACCATCCCCAGAACACCAGGTTGATGCCGATCAACCGGAGGTAGCCCCGCCAATCGAGGGCGAACTCTATGCCCCTCCGGGCGGCCAGCCAGGCCATCACGCGACCCCCTCCGCCCGGCGCCGTCGCGACGATCAGGGCCACGGCGACGAACACCATCCACACGGCGCCGCCGGGGATGCCGCCCGAGAGACCGAGGACAGCCAGCCCGCTCATGAGCACCACGGTCAGGCTGGTGGCCATTTCGAGGATAGCGGTGGCGCTCAGAGGTCCCACGGGCAGGCCGGCGTTGCGCAACAGCGCGACCCGCCCTACCGCGAACCAGACCGATCCGGGCACGTACCGGGCCAGCAACGAGCGGGACGCCGCCACGGTGGTCTTCGTGAACAAGTGGGGGGTCTCCAGGCCGTGTCCTTGGATGTGCAGGCTCACTGTCCAGAACCAGGCGCCAATAAAGATCAGGACGAAGCTGGAGGCCAGCGATGCCACGATCAGCCAGGGCCGGGCGCCGCCTAGCAAGGTCAACACCTCGTCCCACTCCGTCCTCGCCACCCAACCGATCAGGACCGCCAGCCCGGCCAGATAGGCGACACGGAGTATCTTGAGCAGCCGGGCAAGCGCCGGGGCCACAGTCATGGGATCAGCTCGTCGAGTGCTCGGTCGTTCTCGGCCAGGCGAGCCCGGAGAGCATCCCTCGCAGTTCCTGCCCGGGAGGCCACCCCGAGGGCGGACCGGGAGGCTCGCACCAGGCGGTCAGGCTCGGTGTCCGGCTCGGTGATGAGCGGCGCCCACTGCCCGCCCTCGGCTGCGAGCGAGGCCATCTTGGGGGAGTAGTCGAGGAGCACCGCGGCCCGGCCGTGCAGCAAGGCGGCTATCGCTCCGTGGTAACGCATGGAGATCACCAGCCGGCTCCGGCCGACCTCGTCCAGTACCTCATCCAGTCCCGGGTTCACCAACTCCGCATCATGGCGGAGCTGTTCCGCCACGGCTTCATGGACCGGAGAGTCACGGCCGGCCTGGAATGCCACCATCCGGATCCTGAGCCCGGTGTCATCGGCCACCGCGTCCAGGGCTGATGCCATGGCGGCCGCGCGGACAGCGGAGGGTGGCTCAGCCTTGGCGGCGGCCGTACGTACTCCCCGACGGTTGGGAGGGCGGAGCACGACGCAAAACGAGTCATCGGGCGCGACGGGCGGCACTTCCTCCGCCATGACGGGATCGGCACCCACCCGGACCCGCGCCACCCCCCAGGCCACCAGGCGGTCCGCCGAGGCGTGGTCCCGCACCACCAGTGGGTTCATGCGGCACATCATCCGTCGTGCGATGGCGACCGACCAGCGTCCCGTCACCCGGCCCACCCCGAGCCCGACCGTCCCGCAGGGAAGGTGCCTGGATGCCCAAACGCGTGATGCGTGGAAGGGCAGGTTCCACGGCGAGGTCTCGTTCTGGATCAGTCCTCCAGAGAGGATGATCCCGTCCATGCCGGCCAGCGACCGGGATAGCCGGCGCGTATCCCCGGGAGAGCGATGCCGTAGGGTGCTGATTTCATGGAGGTCCGAAGTGGCGGCAGGATCGATCGAGATCGCCACCGGCGTCGCACCTCGGGCGCGGATGCGGCGAGCGAGGGAACGCAGGATCAACTCGTCACCCAGGTTGTCCGAGCCGATCCAGCCGGCCAGGGCGATCCGGCTCGTCATCGGCGGGTGGCCCCGGAGTGCCTACTCCTCATGGGCATGCACGGTCGGGTGGGAAGCCGGGGCATCCCGTACCTTGCTGGTTGCAATACTCGAGCCTCCCGGGGATGGACGTTTTAGCCGGCCGGGTCGTCAGGCGTGGTGTGCGCGGGCAGCACCGCGTCCCGGGACCGGTTGAGCTGTACCAACAGGTCGGCCACCAACGCCACCAGTAGCACGAGCGCCGCGGCCAGCAGGAGGACCACGGTGTTGGTGGCCACACGCAGGTCCTTGGTGACCAGGTCGTAAACCAGCTTTCCCGCTCCGCTCGCGCCCAGCACCACACCGATGGGAGCGAAGAACCGTAGCGGGTTCCATAAGAGCACCATCCGTACCACCTGCCTGATGTAGAAGACGGTGTCCTTCCACCAGTGGAACTTGGACCGCCCGGCTCGCGGGGCGTAGTCGATGGGCGTGTAGCGCACCGAGTATCCGTTGGAAAGGAAGCTCATGGTGAGCGTGGTGACGCAGCTGAAGCCGGCCGGGAGGAGGTGGAGGTACTGGCCGGCTACCACCTTCCGGAAGGCGCGGAATCCCGAGTTCAGGTCGGGAATCCTGGTACGGGCCAGGAACGAAGCGAGTATGCGGATAAGCCACTTGGCCGGGACGCGGACCAGGCGGCGGGTGCCTCGCTCCACCCGGCGGGCGCCCACCACCATGTCCCATCCTGCCAGCAGGTCGACGAGTTCCGGTATGCGGTCGTTCGGATACGTCATGTCGGCGTCGGTCCACACCACCACCTCACCCCTGGCCAGAGTGGTACCGGCGCGCCGGGCGGCGCCCGATCCCCGGTTGTGCGGGAAGGTGACAAGGCGAACCTGTTTCAGGTCGGGCAACTCCTCGACGCCACCGTCGGTGGAGCCGTCGTCGACCACCACCACTTCATAGGTGTACGGGGAGGCATCCATGGCGGCTTTGATCCGGCCTAGCTCGGTGACGAGGTGGCCGGCTTCGTTGAAAACCGGGAGGACGATGCTGACGTCCACGGGTGAGTCTGGCTGCACGCTCCGGAGTTTGCCCGCCCGAGCGTGTCGCGGCAAGCCGAGTGTGGTTGGGCGGTGGTAGCGCCGGCTCGGGGAGGCAGCGGGGCCTGCCCTCCGAGGAGGGTACGGAAGAATGTCCCGTTGGCGCCATGTCCGGAAGCGGAACCCCCGAGCGGAGGCCGGCGGGCAACCCATCCTCGTCTTTCCGGCACGCTCCTAGGCTTCGGAGGGTGCGTACCCTTGCCATCTTCCGGCGCTTGGACGGCGGCTCGCGGGTCACGGTAGTGGGTGGTGGGGCGCTCCTCGCGATCCTGGCCGTCGGGTGGTGGGGGCTGCTGTTCCTGCCCTTGGGAGCGAGTCACGACGGCCGGATCAATGCCCGGTTCGGCATGCAGGTTCGCAACTTCCTGGAGAACGGCCTGTCCGGATCGGACTACCTGGCGTCCATGGCGCCCTTCTCGGAACTCCCGTACGTCCACCATCCACCGTTGCTCAACCTGATGCACGCCGTGGTCGGCTCGGTCCTCGGTCAGGGTGAATGGCAGCTACGCCTGATCGGCTATCTGGCCGGGCTGGCAACGGTGGCGGGCTTGCTGTGGCTGGCTCGCCGGCTCGATCTGGGCGCCGGAGCGACGGTTCTGGCCATGGCGCTGGTGGCCGGCACCCCCATGTTCTGGATCTATGCCCGGCTCGGTCTGGGCGTATCGCTCATGGTCATCCTGCTCGGGCTCTGGAGCCGGTATCTGAAGGCATCCGGCGCAGAGCCTGCTCCCCGCCCCGGATCCGACAGCCCATGCGCCACCGACCCCTCCCTCGTGGTGCTGGCCGCAGTGGCGGGGGCGGTGGCGTTCTCCTCGTGGACGGGTGTCTTGCTGGTAACGGTGCTGGCCGGATGGGGATTCTTCCGCCCGGGGTCCCGTAGGGCCGCATGGTTGGTCGCCGGTGCGGGCGCGGCGATGGTGCTGGTGACGTTGGCATGGGCGCTGGCCGTGGGGGATGGGGCCGAGTTGGCGGCACACGCCGCCGACCGCCGCCGGTGGCCGGCCTGGGACGCTCTGGTGGAGAACTATCGCTGGTTCTACGGAACGCTCTTCCCCGGCTGGTTCCGCTGGCTGATCCTTCCCGCCGTCGTGGTCGCCGTGGTCGACCGCCGCACCCGGATGGCCTCAGGAGCGATTGTGATCGCCCTTGGCGTCTGGACGCTGGTCAACCCCGACGCAGCCTTCCTGCATGACTACTGGACCTACCCGCTCCTCGTGCCCGTCCTGCTCGGCCTAGCGGTCATCCTGGGCCGGCTGGGTAACGGCAGCCCCGGTATCGGACGGCGGATCGGATGGAAGCGGGCGCGGGCCCTGGCGGTGGCGGGCCTGGTCTTCCTAGCGGTGCTCGGATTCGGCAGCCTGGGTGCCTACCGAGACGCCTACTTCTACGCTCCGTCCGATGCCGGCGGGCTGGTCAGGGCGGCGGGACCGGCGCCCGGCCAGGAGGTGGCATGGGTGGCCGAGGGAGTCGATCCCCTCGCCCGCTGGGTGAGCTACTACTGGGACCTGCCGACGTTGGAAGTCTCGATGGACGGCATCGCGACGGCGAGGGGCGCGGACCTGGTGCTGGTTCGGACAGACCGGATGCCGGCGCCGATCGAAGCAGGAGCGGAACCGGTGGCCGAGCAGGGACGCTACGCCTTGTTCAGCGCCGCCTCCCTCACCCGATAGCGGCGAAGGCCAGATCGCGCCCGGGACGCGTCTCCTGGGCATGGCGCAGGAAGTAGGAGTCGGGCGATTTCCACGTGTGCTCGTCACCATGCCGGACAAGCAGGTACCCATGTCCGTGCGTCCGGTACGCAGCGCCTCCCTCCCGGACCACGTCCTTCAGCAGGGCCTGGTCGACCCACCTGGGGATCCGGCGCCAGCCACCGGCCTCCGCCAGGTCATCGACGGAGATGATCATTGCGCCTCCGGCGATGGTGGGATTGGCCGACCGAGCCTCTCCGCCTCCGATCATCCGGTGAATCGTCTTGTCGCTGGAAGCCAGGTAGACGAACTCGGCCGCCTTGGCGACCAGGTTGGCGCGGGAGTACTCGTGCGCCAGCACCAGGTCCCACACATGCTCGTTGCCATAGTGGTCATCGTCGTCCATCTTCGTCAGGAGGGTCCCGCCAGCCGCCCGGGTGGCCTGGTTAAGCACCTCTCCGAACAATCTGTCGGACGGCGCGCGCACCACCTCGACCGGGAAGGGACAGCTCGAGGTGTCGATCCTGTCGGGAAACCCCTCGCCATGAAGGGCCAGTACCAATTCGAGGCGGGGATAGGTCTGGGAGGCCGCCACTTCCAGACACTTCTCCAGCAGGCCGGGCCGCCTCGTGGCCAGCAGGATGGACACCTCTGGGAGTCCCGGAAAAGCGGCGAGACCGGCCGCAGCGGCGACCTGGCGGGTCCTGGCCCGGAGCGAGTGCGTGCGCAGCGCCGCCCTCCGCATGTCGATGCTCAGCCGCTCTCTCGTTCTCAGCCCGCCCTGGGTGATGCGTTCGTCTCGCATGGCGCCGTACAGTTCGGTCCCTAGGTGAGCCTCCAACTCGGGATCGTCCTCGTTGACATGCACCACCAACCCGGTGGCGGCTAGCGTCGCCAGCGTCGCCGCCCGGCAGACGCTGTCAGGGTGGAAGGGCCGGTAATCCTCCAGGTGATGGAGCCTGGACAGCACCTTTCGATCGGCGACGTCGACCACGGTGTCGACTTCCACGCCCTCAGGAAGTCCTATCTCGCTCAGGGCGCCGACCTGACCCCCCACATGCCACGTCCAGTTCTCGGGGTTCGTCTGCTCGATGTCGAAGGCCGGCACAGCCAGCAGAGGGGACTCCTCCGCCAGAATCACCGCAGGATGGGCGCCGGCCAGCCCGGTGTCTGGCAATCCGTCCGCTGTATCCACCACCACCAGATCAAGCTGCTCGCCGTCCGGGGAGAGGTGGACGCTGCTCGAACCCGAGAACACATCCCTGGCTCGATGCCCGATAACGGCGATCTCCACTCCGAGCGGATACTCGGCCTGCCTGGTCGGGTCCGGCGGGAGCGGGCGCATGCTCGCCCACAATCGTCTCAAGACGTTGGCGAGCCTCCTGCCCAGGGCGGAGACGAACCATCCGGCGAAGGTCAGGGCCTGGCGCGGACTACGAACCCTGGCCAGCCGCGACAGCACGAGGGCGACCTTGGTGCCCAGAGGTGATCCGCTCAACCGGAGGCTTGCGAGAGGCATGGGGGTCTTGCGGCGCAACACCAGATCGGAAAGGCTCAGCGGCACGATCTCTCCCAGTTCCTCGAGGTCCTTGCCGGTACGGTCCGCTCGGTGCAGGACCCAGGTGCGGGTTATCGAGATGGGGGAGCCGTCGCCCAGGGTCGCCATCGCGCCCGCCCGCGTACCCAAGCCGTCCCGAAGCCGCTGGACGATCCGTCTGTCAGTCGCCATACCGGCCGGTAGGAGGACTTGGAAGGACGACAGGGGAAACTGCGCGATCGCCCCGCCGACGGGCCCGAAGAAGACTCGAGGGTCAGGTGCCAGGTGGTTCTTGAGCGCTTCGTAACCCGGATCTCGTGGCCGGTCTCCGATCCAGACGACTAGGTCGTGGATGGTGTTGGAGATTATGTCCCCGGCAGCGGCGAGCACCACCTCCGGAGGATGATCCAGCGGGTCGATGGTCACCACGTAGGAAGGTACCGTGAAGCTGCGACCCGGCTCGGCATCGCGGAAGTGGGGATGCGCGATGAGGTGCGAGACCTTGGCCCGCTGGATATCGAGACTCGCCCGCTCATCCGCACTGGGATCAGCACCCTCGCCTTGATGCCAGCAAAAGGCATCCCGGACCGGCACGAGCGGGCCTCCATGGGTGAAGGCTCGGTAACCGAACTCGGTGTCTTCCATGCCCCAGCGGTCGAAGGACTCGTCGAAGCCGCCGACATGATCAAAGAACCATCGGCTGACACCAAGGTTCCCGCCGGTAACCACCCGGAAGATGTCGTCTTCGGCCTCTGCGGTCAGGTCGTCGGTTCTGGCCATATGGAACTCGATCCACTCCGGGCGATCAACTCTCCTGCCCTTGAACAGGTTGGACAGGGCTCCCGTCCGGTGGCGGATGGCAGCCGCATCGAGACCCCCGACATCCACGTGTGCTCGGAACCCGAGGGTGAGCAGGTCGCCGGCCAGATGATGCCACCGGGCGTGAGCGGCCAGCCAGCCCGCCTCAGGAAGCATGGCGCAATCGAGGAACACGAGGATTGGATGGCGCGCCGCCCGTGCGCCGTTGTTCCGCGCCCGCGCCAGCCCGAACCCGAGATCCTCCTGATGGAGTACCCCCACGTCCAGCGGGCTGGACTCGGGCGGTTCCAGGGGAACGGACGACCCGTCGTCGACAACGATCACCTCGAACAGGTCACGGGGGTAGGTCTGCCGCTCCAGCGCGGCCAGGGTCAGATCGAGAGCCTCCGGCGCCTCGTAGTACGGAACGACGACCGAAATCGGGATCCCGGGTACGAAATCGTCGATCGATGGCGGGTCCAGGGTACGCCAGTCGTTGTTTCTTATTGCGGCGGGTGGAACGGGGGAGTTCACCGGATCCATGAGAGAGGTGGCACTCCTCCGGGGGTGGGCTCGAGCACGGCCGGACTCTACCGTAAATGGCCCGGATCGCATCCCGGCCGGATCCGGATCGACGGCAAGCGGGCCGATTCGAGGCCCAAGGACATTCCCCTGACATTCCACCGACCCCTCCTACACTGGCCGCCGTGGTCAAGAGGGCACTGCTACTCGCGCTGGTAGCCATCGTCGGGGTAGCTGTCCAGGTGACGGCCCAGGACGAGAAGACGTTCACCTTCGAGGGTTCGGGCTGGGGCCACGGGGTGGGGATGAGCCAGTGGGGGGCCTACGGCCAGGCTCTGGCGGACCCCCAGAAGCCCGGCGAGGAGATCGCCGCCTACTACTACGCCGGCTCGAGTCCCGCCGATCTGTCCGATCTTGACCTACCGAGCGACCTGCTGACCACGCTGGACAATCCGCTCTGGATAAACATCGCCTCCGAGATCACCCTCCTGGAGTTCACCCCGGTCGGTGGGCCGCTGGAGCTCTGCCTGGCCGATGACGGCGAAGGGCCCTGTCCCAAGCCGGAGCAACCGCAGGAGGGGGAGCGCTGGGAGTTCCGCCGGATCGCTGCAGGGGAGTGCGGCTTCTTCATGGGGGGCGAACTTCAGGGAACCGCCGGGGACTGCCGGGCTTCGATCTCCTGGCCTGAAGCGGACGGTGTGCAGCTTCGTTACGGGGAGGACCGGCGGAAGCCATGTGTTGTGAGGGACTCGGAATGCGAGTACCGCCACGGCGCCATCAAGCTGCGGGACGATCCCGTAGAGGTCGGTTTCCACGTGCTGCTGACCATCGGCCTCGAGGACTATGTCCGAGGTATCGCCGAGATATTCCCCGACTGGAGGGAGTCCGGGGTCAACGAGGCGCAAGCGGTGGCCGCCCGCACGTACGCGGCTTTCAAGTTCCTGGCCCAGGAGGTGTACGAGCGTCCGGCGGATCCCGACGGGGACCCTGGGATCAGCGGCTCCCGCAAGGACTCGTGCTGGTGTCACCTCTACGACAACACCCGGGATCAGGTGTACGCCGGCTGGTGGCGGCAGAACGGGCCCGATCAGGCGGCCTGGGTGGCCGGTGTGGCCAACACCGAGGACCGGGTGCTCACCTACTTCGGCGAAGGTTGGGAGCGTTTCACCAAGGGAGGCATTATCCAGGCCTTCTTCTCCGCATCCTCCGGGGGCATCACCAACAGCAACCGCTACGGCTTCTTCACCGAGTGGGACGGGCGGCCGAGTTCGGTCACCGAGTGGCCGTACCTGCATCCGGTGGAGGATCCTTGGGACGTGGACCCGAGCGTGGAAAACCCGCTCAACGGGTGGCGTACCACCATCTCCGCATCCAAGATCGCCGAACGGCTGGGTTGGGACGAGGTGACCGATGCCCAGTTGGTGTCGGGTCCGAGCACCACCAGCGTCTCCCGAGTGCAGTTCGACGGGCGGGAAGGAGGGAGCGAGGTCTCGACAACGGTTGCCGGCGCCTGGCTCCGCTACGGGCTCGGCCTCAGGTCGTCGGTCGTCCGCACGATCGATGACCGCGTGGCGCCGCCCACCGAGGAGCCTGAGACTCCTAACCAGGGCACTGACGGAGAAGGGCAGGCGCCCGAACAGGGCGAGATACCGTTCGACGAGCTCCCACCCTTCCAGGACATAGCCGGGCATACCCACGAGGAGGGGATCGACACCCTCCGGCGGGCCGCTATAGCGGAAGGCTGCGATCATTACAGCCTCAACTTCTGCCCGAGTGACCAGGCCAACCGGCTGGAGGTGGCGGTCCTTCTGGCGCGGGCCGCCAAGCTCCCGAGGCCCGAGGCGCCCACTCAGACCTTCGAGGACGTACCCACCTCCTTCCCGCACGCGAGCGAGGTATATGCGCTCGCCGAGGCCCGGATCACGGTGGGATGTGTCGCCAACCGGTTGTTCTGCCCGGACGCGCCCCTCACCCGGGGCCAGATGGCCACGTTCCTGATGAGGGCCTTGGACCTGGCGCCGCTCGATTCGTTTGACGGGCGCAGGTTCGACGACGTTGCCGCCGGCAGCACCCATAGCGGGGCTATCCACGCCATCGCCGCTGAAGGGATCACCGTAGGCTGTACCGAGACCTCGTTCTGCCCCAACAAGCCCCTTACCCGGGGCCAGATGGCCACGTTGCTAGCTCGGGCCTTCTACTGGGGTGGTCCGACGCCTCCCGGAGGGGACGAATAGGAACCCGATCCCCCAAGCCAGATGCATGGTCGGCATCACCGCCGTGAGGAGCCAGGCGGCCGGGTCCCGGCGCCTGACCGTCTCCCATAGCGTGTTCGCCGCGATCAGCGTCCCGTAGGCGGCCGGGGGTGTCCACCAGAAGGGCACACCGATCGTGGCGCCGATCGCAGAGGCGACCAGGCCGGTGACCAGCGCGGGCGGCGCCAGCTGCCGCAGGGCGAGCGCGCCCGGGTTGCGGAGCAGCATCACCCGTTTCCACTTCCCGTAGTCGAGATACTGCCTCCATAGGGAGCGGAGGCTGGAACGGGGGCGGTAGGTGACCGCCAGCCGCGGCTCGAACCAGACGAGGTGCCCGGACTGCCGGAGCCGGTGGTTGAGTTCGAAGTCCTGGTTGCGAACCAGGGTTGGGTCGAAGCCCCCCACCTCCTCAAGCGCTCGCCGGTCGAACACTCCCAGGTACACGGTCTCCGCCGGCCCGGCCACGGTGGAAAACCTGAACCGGGCGGTACCCGCCGCGGCCGGCGAGTTCATGGCGATGGCTATCGCCCGCTGGAGGGTGGTGGTTCCCACGGCGTCCTGCCGTCCACCCACGTTGGCCGCTCCGGTCTCCACCAGCAGTCGGACCGCCGTCCGCACGTAGTCGGGAGCGAGTTCGGCATGCCCGTCACACCGCACCAGGACCTGGCCCCGGGCCGCGTCGATCGCCCGGTTGAGACCTGCCCCCACCCCCAGGTCGGGGTTGTCGACCACCTTCAGGCGGGCGTCCTCCGAAGCGCACCTTCGCAGGATGGCGGGCGTCCCATCGGTGCTCCGCCCATCCGCGACCACCACCTCCAGGCGGCCTTCGTAGTCCTGGTGGAAGACAGCCTGCAGCGTGGATTCGAGGTGGGTGGCCTCGTTGCGCACCGCCATTACCACGGAGACATGGGGCAGCTCGGACAGGCAGACCTCCTTCCTCGGCAGGGACCGGGGATGATTGTCGCAGGGCGCCGGTTCGTATACTGGCCGCCCACCCTCGGACTGATCGACGGCGCTCCGACGCCCGCAGTTTCGGATGGTGGACGGTAGACGGGATACGGAGGCCATGTTCGGGTCGGAGTTGGCATTCAGTCCCGAGGTGGTCCTGGCGATGTGGGCGGCAGGCGTGGCCGGTTCCGGTGCGGCGGTGGCCTACTGGCGCATCGTCGGTTCGGGTTACCTGTGGCTGATCGCCGCCACCGTCATCCTGATCGGCGGGGCGGCTTGGTTCTTCGATCCGAACGTCCTGGCGGCGGCGGCCGTACTGGTGGGCGCCGGCGTCGCGCTCGTTACCAGGAATCGAGGGGCGGCCACCATCGCTCTGGGCTCGTCATCCGTGTTGTTCCTGGTAGGCGCGTCGGTGGCGGGACTTCCCTTTCCTGCCATCACCGGAACCGCCGCGCTGGGCGGGATAACGGGAGAGATGTTGCTTGGGCACTGGTTCCTGGTGAGTCCGAGAATGCCCCGGTGGCCGCTTCGCGCTCTGGCGTTGATCGGCGGCGCTGCGATCGCCCTCGACTGGCTGGTGCACCTGGTGGCGGGCATTCCTCCGCAGGCTTCGGCAGGACCTTTGACAGCGTCTGTGGCCCTGGCGGCCACCAGCCTCCTGCTTATGGCGGCGGTCTGGTTCGCACTGGGCTACCCGTCGTATCCGGGAGTGATGGCGGCGACCGGTCTCAGCTACCTGGCGGTCCTGACCTCGCTCGGTTCGGTGATACTCGTCCGGGCGCTGGCGGCAGGGGTTTCTCCCCTCTGAGTGGTGGTCGGTGGTCAGTTGGGGCCTGGGATCGTCTCGGACGCCGTGATCCCCCTCGGACGGTCCACTGTCCGCAGGAGCTACGTACGTTTTCGGTGTGTCGGGTACATGAGGGGCCTCAGGGCTAGCATCCGTACCTCCCGATCCAGATCGGCGCTACCCGCGTACGGAAGACAGGAGTCGTAGTTGGACATCGAATTCGTGGAATCGCATGACGAGGCGGCGTCGCGCGCCGGGATCCTCGGTCTCGCCGCCCGGCCCGGCCTCGTCTGGCAGGGCGGTACGGACAGCTACGTCGCCTCACTGGGCGCCGGCTTCGAGCGGGCGCTCGAGCGGGCCGGGTTCAAGGGGGAGGCCGGCCAGAGTTGCTCCTACGACACCGGGTCGGAGAACCCGCACACGGTGGTGGCGCTGGGAGTGGGGGAGACCCCGAGCGCGGATGCCCTCCGTAGGGCCGCCGGGACCCTGGGCCGCAAGGCATCGAAGGAGGCTTCGGTAGCCACCACGCTGGCCCTTGACGGGCAGGCTG
Source organism: Acidimicrobiia bacterium (assembly GCA_021296345.1). Classification (GTDB taxonomy): domain Bacteria; phylum Actinomycetota; class Acidimicrobiia; order Spongiisociales; family Spongiisociaceae; genus Spongiisocius. The sequence continues at coordinate 37,724 of JAGWAN010000012.1, forward strand.
CGCCCGTGGTGGAGGGATTCCTGCTTTCCCAGTACTCGTACGACCGGTTCAGGAGCAAGCCGGAGCCCGCTCGCACTGACTCCCTCCTGCTGGTGGGCACGGGGGAGAGGCGTGACTACGAGGCGGGGGTGGTGCTCGCCGAAGCGGTCAGCTTGGCGCGTGACCTGGTCAACACCCCGGCCCGGGACAAGGCGCCACGAGAGATTCAACGCCGGGTGGCGGAGATGGCGGAGGGTCTGGACCTGCGCCTCGAGACACTTGATGTGCCGGAGCTCGAGGAGGGTGGCTTCGGAGGGTTGCTGGGAGTGGCGGCCGGTTCGGATCGGGATCCCTGCCTCGTGGAGTTGTGGTACGAGCCGGAGGGTTCCGAGACGTTTGTCGCGCTGGTCGGCAAGGGGATCACCTTCGACTCCGGCGGCCTCAGCATCAAGCCGGCTCAGGCCATGGCGACGATGAAGACCGACATGTCGGGGGCGGCCGCGGTAATCGGCGCCATCCGGGCGATTGCCGAGCTCCGGCTACCCGTGAAGGTGCTCGGCCTGGCGCCGCTCACCGACAACATGCCCGGATCCCGCGCAACCAAGCCGGGCGACGTGCTCACCACCCGTAACGGCAAGACCATCGAGGTACTCAATACGGATGCCGAGGGACGGTTGATCCTGGCCGATGCCCTCGCATACGCGGTAGAGCACGGGCCGGATCTGATGGTGGACCTGGCCACCTTGACCGGCGCGTGCAAGGTGGCGCTCGGTGACACCATCGCCGGAATGATGGGTAACGACGATTCGCTGATCGCCAGGATTGAGAAAGCCGGTGAGGAGGCGGGCGAGCGCGTATGGCACCTTCCGCTGCCCGAGGAGTACCGCAGCCTGCTCGATACTCCCATGGCCGACATGAAGAACATCGGCGGCCGCTGGGGCGGTGCGCTGACGGCGGCGTTGCTGCTACAAGAGTTCGTGGGCGACGTGCCTTGGGTGCATCTCGACATCGCCGGTCCTGCCCGTTGGATTCGCGACGAGCACTACCAGACGAAGGGGGGCTCGGGCTTCGGCGTTCGTACCCTGGTCGAGCTGGTGGCGAACCTGGCGGAGCAGGGCTTCGGCACGACGGAATGACTGGGCTGGTCGTCGGGATTGTCACGGTGATGGCGCCGCCCCCCGACGGGCAGCCTTCCGGCGGCCAGGGCACCCACTGATAGGTCGGTAGATGCGGCTCAGATTCCTCAGAGCGCAAGCACTGCTCGACGTGGTCACGCTCATCGTGTCGATGTTGGTCGCGTCCATTATCAGCTTCGACACTGCCTTTCCGTGGCAATTCGAGCCGCAGATCTGGTCGCTCCTCATGATCATGCTTGCCGGCCTAGCCGGGGCCGAATGGGTCGGGTCACGGTTGCTGGTGGGTGGGCCTCCGCGGCCGGGTTACGGACGGGCTCTGGCTGTGACCCTCATGATCCTGGGAGTTACCGCTCTGGCGCTGGTCGCCACCCGCGTCTACTTCTCCCGCTCCTTCATCGGCTGGACGATGGCCTGTTTCGTGCTGGGTGCCTTTGTCCATCGGGCCTGGCTGCGGCGTCGCCCATGGACTGAGGCGATGGTCCTGATCACCGGCGAGCAGGGTCTGGTCGAAGACCTGCGGAATGCTCCCCATGCCAGGGTGCTCTCGGTGGTCGATCCGGCAACGGAGGCCCGCCTGGAACCGCTCGATGCGGGAGTGGTGCTGGGGGTCGATCTGAAGGCGGCCCTGTCCCGCCGGATGGCCCAGTACGTCTCCTCCTGTGCCCTGGCCGGGCTGGAGGTACGGCCCATCTCGCAGGTCTACGAGATGTATACGGGTCGGATGCCGATCGTGTCTCTGGTTGAAGGCTGGGAACTCTCCACGCCCGTCATCCGTACCGCTCCCTACCTACCGGGGAAGCGGCTCTTCGACATCCTGGCGGTGCTCGCAACCGCCCCGATCACCCTTATCCTGGCCGGTGTGACGGCGGTCGTCACCCGTTTCAGCTCGCCGGGCCCGGTCATCTTTCGTCAGGTTCGGGTGGGTCGGGGAGGGAGTCATTTCACCCAGTACAAGTTCCGTTCCATGTGGCATGATCCCGATCGGCAGGGGGCGTCCTTCACCAGCCGGAACGACGATCGGGTGGTGCCTGCGGCCCGCACCATCCGGCGTTTCCGGCTTGATGAGCTACCCCAGCTGTGGAACGTGCTCAAGGGCGACCTCAGCCTCGTGGGACCGAGACCCGAGCAGGTGGAGTTCGTCAAGCGCTTCGACCGGACCATCCCCTTCTACTCCCAGCGCCACCTCGTCCGGCCCGGTGTCACCGGCTGGGCCCAGGTCAACCACGGATACGCCGATGGTGAGGCCGGAACCATCGACAAGCTGACCTACGACCTGTTCTACGTCAAGCACATGAGCCCGTGGCTCGACCTCGAGATCCTGGGAAGGAGCTTCTGGACCGTTCTCAGCGGTTTCGGGGCGCGCTGATCAGCCTAGGAGGGTGCTGAAAAGACGAGGATGGGTTGGTCCGCTGTCCTCTCGCGTGGGCGTCATCGGTCACTAGATGGGCCAACCGGACATTCTTCAGTACGCTCGGACCGCCCGGCAGGCCTGGTCATAGTCCACGATGGCAGGAGGCTTGGCCGGGTCGGCGCAGGAGGGGCAATCCGGGTTCTTGCCGAACCGGAGGGTTCGGAACCGGTGGGTGAGGATATCGAGCGTGAGCAGCCGTCCCGCCAGGCTTTCCCCTATTCCGGTCAGCCACTTGATGGCTTCGGCGGCTTGCAGCGTTCCCACCACGCCAGGGAGCACGCCCAGCACTCCGGCCTCCTCACAGTTGGGCGCCAGCTCGGGGGCGGGGGGCTCGGGGAACAGGCACCGGTAACACGGCCCGTCCACCGGATCGAACAGGCTCACCTGTCCCTCGAAGCGGAAAACCGATCCGTGCGCCACCGGGATCCGCAGGTTGATGGACGCATCGTTGATCAGGTACCGGGTGGGGAAGTTGTCGGCACCGTCGATGATGAGGTCGTATCCGTCCAGGACGTCCAGCGCGTTGGAGGCGCTCAGGCGCTGGTCCCGGGTCTCGACCGACACGTCCGGGTTGAGGGCCCGGATGGTGTCACGGGCCGACTCCACCTTGGGGTTGCCCACCGTTCGGGTGCTGTGCAGCACCTGGCGCTGCAGGTTGCTGATATCCACCCGATCATGGTCGACGAGGCCGAGGGTTCCCACGCCCGCGGCTGCCAGGTAGAGGGCGGCCGGCGAGCCCAGGCCACCGGCTCCCACGATCATGACCCGGGAGTCCAACAGCTTGCGCTGGCCGGCTTCCCCGATCTCCGGAAGCCGGATATGACGGTCGTACCGCTTCATCTGATCGTCGGGTAGGTGGCTGGGTAGTTCCCACGGACCCCCGCGTGCCTTCCATTCCTGGAATCCGCCCGCCAACGACAGGACTGTGGCATAGCCCATGGTCTGGAGCGTGGATGCCGCCAGCGCCGAGCGGATCCCCGACGCGCAGTAGATCACCACGGGTTGATCTGTGGGTGGGGAAACCATGTGGATGCTCCCCTCCAGCACCCCTCGGGGGATGTGGAAGGCGCCAGGGATCTTGCCCTGTTCCAGTTCGGGGTCCTCCCGGACGTCGATCAGGATGATCTGTGTGGGGTCGAGCGAGGCCAGCTGATCGGCCGAGATCTCCCTGATCCGGCGACGGGCCTCGGCGACGAGGTCCATGTAGGAAGCGCCCATACCGGCAGGGTAGTTGCCAGTGGCCGGTTCCGAGTGGCCACTATTCAAAGAGGCCCACCAGCTTGCTCATGGTGGGGCCGGCGGGGACTTCGAGCTTGAGGTCGGCGATCCCGTCACAGTCTGTCGGGCCGAGGTTCACGATCACAAACGGCACACCGCGGCGCGCGGCGGCGAGTGGAATGTCGGCGGCCGGCCAGACCGAAAGGGTGGTACCCACCGCCAGGACCGCGTCAGCGGCCTGTGCCATCGCATACCCCCGGTGCATCTCAGTCGCCGGCATGGCCTGACCGAACGAGATCACGGTCAGCTTGATGATGCCGCCGCAGCGGGAGCAGTGCGGGTCCTCCTCGCCGCCATCCACCCGGTCGAACACCGTTTCGGCAGGCCATTCCGCCGGGCATGCCAGGCAGCGGACTGTCCAAACGTTGCCGTGTACCTCGACCAGCAGCTCATCCGCCAGGCCGGCCGCCCGGTGGAGGCCGTCGATGTTCTGCGTCACGCAGCCTGCCAGCCGACCCAGCCGGGCCAGTTCGGTTATCGCGAGGTGGCCCTGGTTGGGTCTGGCTTGGCGGAGGGGCGATCCAGACCACCTGAGCCAACTCTTCCGGCGGGTGGCGGCGGATTCCAGGTAGCGCTCGAACGTGAAGTCATCGGGGTCGACCGTCTTCCACAGGCCGTCGGGGCCGCGGAAGTCCGGGATCCCGGACTCGGTCGAGATCCCGGCACCGGTGAAGACCAGCAGGCGACGCGACGCTCCCAGCAGGTCGGCGGCCCGTTCGATCGGGTCAGGTGTCATCCGCCAGGATGCTAGGTGTAAACCGGCCGGCCGGCCGGTTTACCCCGCTAGTGGTTGCCGGTAGGCCGCGGATAGTGGACTGAGAGCAGATCCCGGCGATGCTGCCGTCGCAGTTGCGGGGCGAGACGGCCTACGTGATGGCGGCCGAGTAAAGGGAGCAGGGGCCGTACCCACACCGCCCGGCTGTGGAAATGGACCAGACCTTCCCGGCAGAACACCGACAGGAAGACCGGATGCGGGATTTCCGACCGGTGCTTGGCGGCAATGATCAGGCGCAGGAGTTCCGATACGGCGTTGGACCCCAGGGCGGCTGTCCAGTAGGTCAGTACGTACGGATGGGACGGTTTCACTCCGGAGCAAAGGTGCTCGGGCCAGAGCCGGGGGGTGATCCGGTAGCGCTCCTGTGCCGACACGCGGAGCGCGGCGCCCGGTAACGGCGCGATGTCCGTGGCGACGGGAGGACGGTCGTCTAGACGGACAGTACCGGGCGCTGCGAACCGCATGACTCCAATATGCCAATGAATTCGTATTCCATCAATAGGTTATTTTTAGCGTTCTTAAGAAAGTTTTCCCGCTTTTGGTTAGGGATCGACTCATAGCGAGCCATGGGAACAGAGGTTATACCGCCAGGATTGGAGTCCCTGCAGGGAGTGGCGCAGGAGACCTGGCCTCCTGGCCTGAGATAACTAGTTACCAATCACCAACGAAAGAACGCCGTCGTTTGGTACCAGTTCGCCGGCGGACGGCACCGTCAGCAGCACGCGGTCCGCCAACCCGGGATCCCCCGCCGGCTGGTAGAGGATCTCGATGGCCACCGCCGTCCCGGCGCCCTCCTGGGCGAGTTGGATGGCCTCCAGCGCCTCCTCCGAGCTGAGGCCTTCCAGCGCCGGCACGACCAGGACGCTGGTCTGGCCGACGACCTGGATGGTCACGGTCGACCCCTGGTCCACCTCGAACCCGGCTGCAGGATCCGAAGACACCACGGTGCCCCGAGGCTCGGCCGACAGCACCTCCTCGAGCTCCGCCACGAGGTGGGCGCCGAGGACCGCATCACGAGCTTCGGGTGCGGTCATTCCCGTCACGTCCGGCACCTCGGTGAAGGGAAGCTCGTTGTAGTAGCCGATGCCCAGACTGCTCGGGAACTCGCCCGCCGGGTACTTCTCCAGGGCTACCTCCATGAACTCCTTCCAGATCGGCGCCGGAACCGAACCGCCGAAGACGCGGGTGTAGGTTTCCCCATTGATCAGCACATTCTCCAGCGAGATCTGCTCGTCCGGGTAGCCGACCCAGACCGCGGTGGTGAAGTTTGGCACGTATCCCACGAACCAGGCGTCCCGGTAGGCCTGATGGGTCCCGGTCTTGCCGGCCTGCGGTATGCCCTCGATATCCGCCCGCCGTGCGGTGCCGCAGCAGACCACCCGTTCCATCGGTCTCCGTACCGCGGCCGCCAGTACCGGATCGATCGCCTGCGTGGTTTCCACCTTGCGCTGGTAGATCACCGTTCCGTCGTCGGTGGTGATCCGGGAGATCAGGTACGGCCTGGCGTGAGAGCCGTTGGTCGCGAAAGTGCTGTAGGCGGATGCCATCTCGAGCGGGCTCACCACGCCTGCGCCCAGCGCCAGGGAATAGACCTCCTCCAGGTCCGATGTGATGCCCATCTTGTGGGCGGTGCGGATGATCGCCTGGGGCCCCACCACAACGGAGAGCTGGGCGTATACCGTGTTCACCGAGCGCTCGGTGGCCTGCGCCACAGTGAGCAGGTCGTCGACCGAGCCCGCATTGCGTACGGTCCAGACGTAACCGCCGTCAGGACCGCACGGATCCTCGCATTCGATCTCCAGTGGGCTGCGTGCGTCCCAGTACGACTGGAGGCTCCCGCCGGCCTCGAGGTAGGCGACCAGTACGAAGGGCTTGAAGGCCGAGCCCGGGTTGCGACGACCCTGGATGACCAGATCGAACTGCTCCTGCTCGAATGGCAGACCGGATGACATCGCCAGGACCGCCCCGGTGTGGTTCTCGACCATGGCAATGGCCCCGGTCGGCGCCCCCCGGCTGTCGGGGTTCTCCTCGTCCGGTAGGGGCAGCCATTGACGCAGGATGCGGTTGGCTGCATTCTGGAGGTCGAGGTCCACCGTCACGTATACCTTGAGCCCGCCGCCTCCCTCGCAGTCCTCTTCGTGCGCCGGGCATCCGAAGAGCGCCTGGCGGCGCTCCTCGTTGGTGAAGCCCAAGTATTCGTCGAACTCCCTGTCGTTCAGGATCTGGCGGCGCACCTCGGCCACCACGTGTTCGGCCGGGCTCTTGAACGGCTGCGGCTGCAGGATCAGGAAGGGCTCGTCCCTGGCTTCGGCGGCCTCTTCGTAGCTGATGAACCCGGACGCGGCCATGGCGTCGATCACATCGTTGCGCCGGTCCTCGGCCCGCTCCGGTTGGCGGCGGGGGTCGTAGAGGGTGGGGTTGCGGATGGTGACGGCCAGGGTGGCCGACTCGGCGATGGTCAGGTCGGCGAGGTCCTTGTTGAAGTACTCCCGGGCCGCGGCCGCCACCCCGTATGCCGACCAGCCGAAGTAGACCGAGTTCATGTAGAACTCGAGGATCTTCTGCTTGGAGTTCCCCTGCTCGAGTTCGATGGCATACAGCGCCTCCAGGATCTTGCGCTGGATGGTCTGCTCGTCACCGACGATGTTGTTCTTGACCACCTGCTGGGTGATGGTCGACCCGCCCCGCCGGTCCACGCCGGTCACGTGATCGCGGACCGCACTGGCGATGGCCGTGAAATCGACTCCCTGGTGGTCGAAGTAGTCCCCGTCCTCGGCGGCCAGTATGGCAAAGACGAGGGACTGGGGAACATCGAAGAAGCGGGCAGGCTCGGAGATGCGCCCGGCGTGCAGCTCGGCTAAGAGGGTCCCGTCCTCGGTGTAGACGCGGGACACCCGGGACAGGTCGGGCAGCGCCAGCAGGGTCGGCTCGATCTCCACCTGGGGAAGCCACCGGTCCAGGAGCCGGTCGAATGTCGCGTAGGCGGCGTTGACGCCGAGGAAGCCGAAAAGCCCGATCCAGGTGGCGACGATCATCGCGATGGCCACGCTCAGCACGAGAGCGAGCGACCACCGGCGTTTCAGTTCGCCCCGCTCGATGTCGTGAATGTTCGGACCCGTCACGACGGACCACTCCGCCGTTTCGGACACAGAGCGGTAGGATACCGGATCATCGGCTAGCCAGGATACCCCTGCCTTTGTCCTATTCTCCGGCATCGCCGCGGCGCGTCACCTCCAGCGACCTGGAGATCGATGTGGTCCACGGCCCGGTGTCCCATGGCGACCTCGGCGATCCGGGATGCTTCCCCTTCACGCGCGGCCCCTACCCGACCATGTACCGGGGCCGGCCCTGGACCATCCGCCAGTACGCCGGGTTCGGCACCGCCCGCCAGACCAACCGGCGTTTCAAGGCGCTCCTGGCCGCCGGACAGACCGGTGTCTCCACCGCCTTCGACCTTCCGACCCAGATGGGTTTCGACTCGGACTTCCCGCTCGCGGAGGGCGAGGTCGGCAAGGTGGGCGTGGCCATCGACAGCCTGGCCGACATGCGGATTCTTCTCGACGGGTTGCCGCTTCGGGAGGTGACCACCTCGATGACGATCAACGCTACGGCGCCCGTGCTGCTGCTGCTCTACCAACTGGTGGCCGAGGAGCAGGGCACCCCGCCGGAGCGGATCCGAGGAACCGTCCAGAACGACATTCTGAAGGAGTACATCGCCCGGGGGACCTACATCTACCCGCCGAAGGCGTCCATGCGGTTGGTTACCGATCTGTTTGCCTACTGCGGTAAGGAGCTTCCCGGCTGGAACACGATCTCCATAAGCGGTTATCACATCCGCGAGGCCGGCGCCACGGCCGCCCAGGAGATCGCTTTCACCCTTGCCAACGGCATCGCCTACGTGGAGGCCGCCCTAGAGGCAGGCCTTGAGGTGGAGCGGTTCGCCCCCCGGCTGTCGTTCTTCTGGAACTCGCATAACCACCTGTTCGAGGAGGTGGCCAAGTTCCGGGCCGCCCGGCGCATGTGGGCCTACATCATGCGGGACCGCTTCGGCGCCACCGGACCGGCTGCGCAGCGAATGCGGTTCCACACCCAGACGGCCGGCTCCACGCTCACCGCCCAGCAACCCGAGAACAACATCGTCCGCACCACCGTCCAGGCGCTGGCGGCCGCGATGGGCGGGACCCAGTCACTCCACACCAACGCGTTCGACGAGGCGCTCGGCCTGCCCACCGAACGCTCCGCCACCATCGCCCTGCGTACCCAGCAGATCCTCGTGGCGGAGTCGGGCCTGGCCGACACGGTGGATCCGCTGGCGGGTTCTTACTACGTGGAGAGCCTCACCGACCGGCTGGAGAAGGCCGCGGGGCGGATCATCGACGAGATCGATCGGCTGGGCGGGGCGGTGGCCGCGATCGAGCAGGGCTTCCCGCAGAGCGAGATCGAGGAGGCCTCCTACCGGGCCTCGATGCGGGTCGAGAGCGGGGAGGACACGGTGGTGGGGGTGAACCGCTTCACCGACGATGCCGGTGTGGAGGTGGAAGCCCTGAGCGTCGATCCGGCCTTGGAAGCCGACCAACGATCGAGGGTGAGGGCGTGGCGCGCCGACCGCGACCAGCGAGCGGTGGATCGATCGCTGGAGCAGATGGTGGAGACAGCCCGCGGATCCGGCAATATCATGTACCCGATGAAGGGTACTCTGGCCGACGGCGCCACGCTGGGCGAGGTCTCGGACGCCCTGCGGCGGGTCTTCGGCGTGCACCGGGCCCGGTAACGGGGTTCGGGTGCCGATCGCAAGTATGGAGGCAGGCGGATGAATCGCGAGGACCCGTCTCTGCGGTTCCTGATAATCGGCGCCGGGCCCGCCGGCAGCGCGGCGGCCACGACTTCCTCAGCCCTGGGCGCCGACGTGACTCTGGTCGAGGACTCGGTGGTGGGCGGCGCGGCTCACCTCCGGGACTGTATCCCCTCGAAGGCGATGGCTGCCACGTCCATCCGGATGAAGGCGATAAGCAACGCGGAGGACCTGGGGATCGTGGGCCCGGGCGCCGGGGTGGACCTCGGCCGTCTGGCCGATCGGATACAGGCGATAACGACGGCGATCTCGAGCCGTTCGGTCGATCTACTCGAGAGCCAGGGGATCGAGATAGTCCACGGTCGCGGCCGGTTCGTGGGACCCAACCTGGCGGTTGCGACGGTGGACGGCATCGAGATGACCATCCCCTTCGATGCCGCCCTGGTCTCCACGGGATCGCGGCCGCGCGTTCCGGACTGGGCCGAGGTCGACGGGGAGCGGGTCCTGACGACGCGCCATGTCTACGACCTGCCCGCCCCTCCCGAGCACGTGGTGGTGATCGGATCGGGCGTAACCGGGGTGGAAATGGTTCATATCTTCGAGAGCCTCGGATGCAAGGTATCGCTTCTGGTGAGCCGCCACCATGTCCTTCCGCATCGTGATGCCGAAGTGGCCGCGGCCTTGGAAGCCAACTTCCTGGAGCGGGGTGTGATGCTCCTGAAGGGTGCCCGGGCAGTAGGAATCGACCGTACCGG
>JAGWAN010000081.1 GCA_021296345.1 Acidimicrobiia bacterium
CCTTCGATGGATGGCGATGTGGTGGTGATACCAGCAGAGCGTCGCCAGGTTGTCGGCCGTGTCGGGACCGCCGTCGCGTTTGGGGATGACATGGTGGGTTTGGAGCCGGTAGCTGTTCTGGCAGGCGTCGATGACGCATTTCCGGTCCCTGGCGAGCACCGCTCGGCGCAGCCGCTTCGGGACCTGCCGGCGGGTTGGCCCGGTTTCAACGACCTGGCCGGCCTCGATGGTGACCGGTTCGCTGCGTCCTTCGCATTCGACCGTTTCGACCGTTTGGGGGCCGACCCGGGGGCCTCCAAACAGTTCCACGCCCCGGGTGTCTTCTGATTCGTCGCCGAGGGTTTGGTCCTTGACCAACATGATGACCGGTTCGCGCCCGGCCGGATCGCCTGGTTGGAGATCTTGGTCCAAGTCGTCCTGGGCCATGGTGGTCAGGCCAATGGCCTGTTTCTGACCCGGGCTCAGCTCGGAGTCTTCCTCGGACGCGAGGGGTGGGATCTGGTCGGCTCGCCTGTCTAGGGCCTGGCGCACCACTTGGCCGTCCGTGGCGGTGAGCCGCCCCGACAGGTGCCACACGGCGCCGTCGTCGGACACTCGCAGATTCACGTACTGCCGCTCGAACGCCTCGCGTTCGTCTCCTCGGCTGAGTTTCCGGTATTTGGCGGCCAGTTTCTTCACCCCCGCCAGGTCCAAATCAACCGACCCGACGACGTCGGAAGCGTTCGCTCCTGCTTGGATGAGCCGCTGCTCGGCAACAGTCCGGTCGAAGGGCAGGTGCCCTCTCTTGATCAAATCGATGAGATCGTCGTCCAAGCGCCGGGCCAGGAAGGCGAGGTCGCGGGCGACCGTATGGGGTATGTCGAGGCGTGACGCTGTCCAGTCCGCGAGGGAGCGGTACCCGTCTCGTACGGTTCCGCGCCGGCGGATCACCATCTTGAGCCAGGCCAGCTGGCGGCCGCGGAGGCGGTCGATCTCAGCTTGGTCATCCTTGAGGTTGTTCTCGGCGACCAGTACGGGGTCGGCGTCATGGAACGCTGTGTCGTACATACCAACTATCATAATGACAGCCTATGACAAACTATGTCCGATGATCGAAGCAATATCAGAAAACACGATGCCGGGAAGAAACTGTCGGTTCCCCCCGCCCCTGATTTCCCGAAGAGCCCGTGATGGCGAGCGTCATGCCAGCCTGGTCATCCCTGCCGCCTTGGTAACTCCCCACGCCAGGTGGGCTCTCCAGGCCTCCTCCCCCAGGTCGTTCGATGAGGCGGGCGCCAGGTCGAACAGGTCTCCGGGCAGTGCGTTGGCCACCAGCTCGTCCCGGGGCACAGCCTGATGACCGGCTTGCTCCAGTGCCGCGGTCGGGAACCTGAGAGCCTCCTGGAACAACTCGAGAGGTCCCCGATCCTGGCTCGCGAAGGGTCGTCCGAGCAGGTCGGGGAGGGCGGTCTCCAGCCAGCTACGGCCATCTTCGATGGCACCATCCAGGCCCGCCGGAACGGCTAGGCCGAGCCGGGCAACCTTGTCCCGGACGTATGGCGCGTAGGCCGCCACCAGCGAAGTGGCCAACTCGGCGGCCGCGGGGGTCATCGGCCCGTCATCCAGTGAACACCTGCACCACCATCAGCCCGAGCGGACCCTCATGCGCCGAGATTCCCACACGGGTGAAGCGTGTCTCCAGCATGGTGGCGAGATGACCGGGCGACGCGGCCAGGCCGCCATGGACGCCGTCCACGGTCGGGTTCAGGGCCAGGTTCTCGCCGGCGACCCTGAACGGTATCCCCTGCGCGGCGAGGCGATCCGTGACCTCGCCGGTGAGCGGCGAGACGTGAGAGAAGTAGCCTTCCGTGTACATCTCAACTCCGTGTCGGGCGGCAATCTCGGCCAGGGCCGCCGACCAGGCGAGCGGTTCTTCGCCCGCCTCGATCCGCAACAAGTTCAGCCTGTCCAGCAGTTCAGTGGCCAGATCGGGGCGATCCTCCACCGATCCACCAGCCGGGGCGATCTCCACCCGGTCGTCGCCCTCAAGTATGACCAGCCTGTCCAGCAACTCGATGACCGGTCCCGCTAGTTCCCCTACCGGGTCGCGAGCCGAGGAAGTATCCGCTCCACCGTCGCCCTCGAGCAGCGCCGGACCTTCCTCCGACAATCTGCTGAGGTTCAAATAGGACTCGAGGATCCGGTCGCCCAGGAACCGGCTGATGCCCGGAGTGAAGCGCGGCCCCTCGGATGTGACCAGGGCGACCGTTCGCGACTGGTCGAGCACCTGCCCCACCGACGACGGAAGGTAGGGAGTGCTCGCAATAGCCAGGATCAGGAAGCCGGCCACCAGCACGAACGCTGTCGCCGATACCAGCGCGCCGCCGATCTGATCCAGCAACCGCAACGGTCCTGAAAGGGCGAGGAGCCGGCTGATCAGCAAACGGCCTGCCACGAACACGACCAGGAATACCACCGCTGACGCGATGAACCGCGACGTCAGGGGGCTGGAGCCGGTCCACGACTCAACCACGCCTTGCCCGATAGGCCCGGCCCGGTATCCCACCACGATCCCGACCACCAGAACCACCAGACCGGCGGCTGCGCCCAGCATTCCCCGCCGGTACCCGCGCAGGAGAGCCACTCCCAGGCCTGCCAGCACCAGGATGTCCAGCATGGAATCAGGTGTCCGTCAAGGAAGGGGTTCGCCGGAGCCCGTCCGGTCCGGGTCAGGGGCATCACTACCGGTGGCGACCGGTCCTGCTTCAGGCTCCTCACTGTTCTTGCTCGCCTCCGGCGCGCCACGACGGAAACGCTCCCGCAAAGGCTCCACCTCGTACTCCACCACCACCGCCGAAGCAGCTTGCTCCCAGGATTCTCCGAGCACCCGGGTGCGCCACAGATGGCCGATGATGATCTTGAAGACCGCGGTGGTCGGTACGGCGATGAGCACGCCCAGGAGGCCCCCGATGGACCCGCCCGCCAGCAACGCCAGGATGATTGTGACCGGGCTCAGGTGGACGGCCACCCGCAGCACCATGGGACTCACCAGGTGGTTGTCGAACTGCTGGATTATGAGGAAGGCGATGACGACCCAGACTGCCCGGATCGGGTCTCCCACGATCAGCGCGGTCGCTACCCCGAGCGCCCCTCCCACCCAGGGACCGATGAACGGCACGATGTTGAGCAGCCCGGCCAGCAGGCCGACTATCAACCAGAAAGGCAGGTCGAGGATCCACAGCACCGTGCTGGACAGGACTCCGACTATGGCCGCCACCACCAGCTGGCCCCG
>JAGWAN010000054.1:0-16750 GCA_021296345.1 Acidimicrobiia bacterium
CAGCGGGGCCCAGTGAACCAGTAGCCGTTTCGTGCCCTTGGTCGGGAAGTCCACCTCGACCTGGGCGCCGTCACCGGCGCCTGCCACCCGCACGACCCGGCCGATACACCAGACCTCGTGACGCACCTGATCGTCCACCGCCAATTCGGTACCGATCGGAGTCCGGCGGCGCCCACCGATCGACTCCCGCCGGCGATCCCTCAGGCGCCTGCCCAGCTTGGCGACCAGACCGACCGGAATCTCTCTCAGGAACCGGGATGGCTGGTTGTAGGTGGACATCCCGTACAGCATGCGGGACCGCGCTGTCGAGAGGTAGAGGCGTTCCTGGGCCCGGGTTAGCCCGACATAGCACAGCCGGCGCTCCTCTTCGAGCTCGTCGTGATCAGTGAGAGCCCGGGCGTGCGGGAAGATCCCGTCCTCCATGCCCACGATGAACACCACCGGGAACTCGAGACCCTTGGCGTTGTGCAGGGTCATGAGGGTCACCGCACCGCCATCACCATCCAGCGCGTCGGTATCGCTCACCAGGCTGACCGACTCCAGGAACTGCTCCGTCAGGCGCATCCCTCCCGGCTCTTCACCCTCCTCCGCCAGCGCGGCCAGCTCGAACTCCTCCGCCCCGGAGAGAAGCTCGCGCAGGTTCTCGGCTCTCCCCTGCGCCTCGACGGTGCGCTCGGCCTCGACCGCCTCGAGGTAACCCACCTTCTCCAACACCGCCCTGACGGCTGCGGCCGGACCGGACGCAGCCTGCTCCGCGACCTTCGCCATATCGCCGAGAAAGGAATCGATGGCCGTGTGGGCCCGCTTCATGAGCGAGTCGTTCTCTTCGTGGCGCCGGACCGCCTCGAAGAAGGTGATCTCCTCCACCTCGGCGAAGCGGGCCAGCCAGCCGACCGTCACGTCGCCTATCCCCCGCCGGGGTAGGTTGATGATCCGGCGCGCGGACACCTCGTCGGCCGGGTTGGCCACCACCCTCAGATAGGCCAGCACGTCCTTGATCTCGCGCCGCTCGTAGAACCGCACCGTACCGATGACCCGGTAGGACACGCCGAAGCGGGCAAAGCTCTCCTCCACGGCCCGGCTCTGGGCGTTGACCCGGTAGAACACCGCCATTCGAGACAGGTCGATGCCCTCTCTCGACAACTTCCCGATCTCCTCGGCCACGAACCCGCCCTCGTCGGCTTCGTCCTCGGCGGTGAACAGCGAGATTGGGACACCCTGGCCGAGGTCGCTCCACAGACGCTTGGGCTGGCGGCGCCCGTTGTGGGAGATCACCGCGTTGGCGGCTTCCAGAATGGTCTGGGTGGAGCGATAGTTCTGGTCGAGCACCACCACCCGAGCCTGGGGAAAGTCCCGCTCGAAATTGAGGATATTGCGGATGTCGGCCCCCCGGAACCGGTAGATCGATTGATCGGAGTCCCCGACCGCGCAGATGTTGGCCCGCTTCCCGCCCAGCTGCTTGACCAGCACGTACTGGGCGCGGTTGGTGTCCTGGAACTCGTCCACATGGAGGTATCGGAAGCGCTCCCGGTAGTACTCGAGCACCTCCGGGAAGACGTCGAAGACCTCCGTGGCGACCATTAGGAGATCGTCGAAGTCCATCGCCGAGTTCTTCACTAGTTGCTCCTGGTAGAGCCGGTAGATATCGGCCTCGATCTCGTGCCGGAAGTTTCCTCCCTGCTCACGAAAGCTCTCGTAGTCGACCAGCTCGTTCTTGGCGTTGGATATTTTGGCGCGTATCGCTCGGGGCTGGAACCTCTTCGGATCCAGGCGCAGATCACGAATCACCCGGGTGATGGCCCGGAGCGAGTCCTGCGCGTCGTAGATCGTAAACCGTGACGAGTAGCCAAGCCGGGGCGCCTCCCTGCGGAGCACCCTCACGCATGCGGAGTGGAAGGTGGATATCCACATCCCCTTGGCCATCGGACCGACCAGCCTGCCGACCCGCTCCTTCATCTCGCCGGCCGCCTTGTTGGTGAAGGTGATGGCGAGGACCTCCCACGGAGCCACCCCGAGGTCGCGGATCAGGTGGGCGACCCGGTAGGTGAGCACTCTGGTCTTGCCCGAGCCGGCGCCGGCCACGACCAGCACGGGACCCTCGGTGGCGGCCACCGCCTCCCGCTGGGTGGGGTTAAGGTCGGCAAACAGCGGAGAGTCCGACGGGTCGTCCGGAGCGGTGTCGGTTGCGATCATCTGGACCATCGCGGTCATGTTAACCAGTGCCCATGTCATGTAATCACAGTGTTGTGATTTGAGCTGGCTGGTAGTGCCGGTCGCAGGGCGCGTGCCAGAATGCCCCACCCGACCTCGGCCGACCGCATCAGGAGATCGCGATGAGCAACCCGCCCCTCTACCTCCGGCCGGGGAGGATCGGGACGGTGACCACCGCCAACCGGATCGTGCGCGCCGCCACCTCCGAGACCATGGCCGCGCCCGGCGGAGAGGTTCTGCCCTCCTACGTGGACCTGTACCGTCGCCTCGCCGCCGGCGGAGCGGGCCTCATCCTCACCGGTCACATGTACGTCGACCCACGCGGGCAGGCAAGCCGCAACCAGACCGGGATCCACCACGACGGCGTGATCCCCTCCCTCCGCCGAGCCACGGGCGCCGTACACGACGCCGGCGGGGTGATATTCGCCCAACTCGGCCACTGCGGCAGCCAGACCATGATGTCGTCCATCACCCCGGTGGCTCCGTCGCCGGTGCCGAACGCCATGTACGCGAAGCAGCCCGTGGGGCTGTCCAAGGCCGGTATCGAGGCGTTGGTGCGGGCCTTCGGCGACGCGGCCGGGCGGGCCGCAGAGGCAGGCTTCGACGGCGTCCACATCCACGGCGGCAACGGTTACCTGATCTCGGAGTTCGGCTCGCCCCATGCCAACACCAGGGACGATGCCTGGGGTGGTGATGCCGAGCGCCGCAGCCGGTTCTTCGTCGAGGTCTACGAGGCCGTGCGCGCGGCGGTCGGAACCGGGTTTCCGGTGACGGCGCGGCTCAGCGTGGAGGATTCGGTTCCGGGCGGTCTCCAGCGCGAGGAGTCACTACAAAGGGCCAAGCTGCTGGCCGAGCGGGGGATCGACGGATTCGAGACCACGTTCGGAGTGATGCGTAGCTACGCCGAGAACATCCGCCCGTACGTGGCGGTCGGCCGTGGCCAGGCTTGGAGGCAGTTGGTGGCGCAACGATGCTGGAGCCCCGAAGGTCCTGAGGCCTACTACCGGCCCTTCGCCCGGGCCGTCCGCCGGGCCGCCGGCGTACCCACGATCCTGGTGGGAGGCGTGCGGACCACCGGAACCATGACCGACGTCCTGACCTCCGGCGACGCGGACTTCCTGGCCATGGCCCGCCCGTTCATTCGCGAACCCGACCTGGTGCGGAAGCTCGAGACCGGGCGTACCGGCGGGGTCGAGTGCGTGTCATGCAACATGTGCCTGGCCCACGACGGCTGGGACCCCCTGCAGTGCTGGCGCGACACTCCCGCCAACGTTATCCGCCATCTCCGCAAGCACTACTGGACCAACCGCCGCAACCCCCAGTAATAGCTCGTCGGCTATCCCGACCAGGCTCGATGCCAGCGTCCTACTCCCACTCGATGGTGGAGGGTGGTTTGGAGGAGATGTCGTAGGCCACACGGTTGATTCCTGGGACCTCGTTCATCACCCGGCGGGAGATCCGCTCGAGAACCGGATACGGGATCCGGGCGAAATCCGCCGTCATGGCGTCCTCGGAGGTGACCGCTCGGACGACCAGAGCGTGGGCATAGGTCCGTACATCGCCTTGCACCCCTACCGTCCTGACGTCGGGCAACACCGCGAACGACTGCCATATCTCCCGGTAGAGCCCGGCCCGGTGAATCTCCTCCGTCACGATCGCGTCGGCGGCCCGGAGGAGTTCCAGCCGCTCCCGGGTGACTTCTCCGATCACCCGTACCGCCAGGCCGGGACCAGGGAAGGGCTGCCGCCACACGATTTCCTCGGGAAGCCCCAACTCCTCCCCCACCGCCCTGACCTCGTCCTTGAACAGATCGCGAAGCGGCTCGATTAGCTCGAAATTGAGGTTCTCGGGGAGTCCACCCACGTTGTGGTGGGTCTTGATCGTGGCGGCGGAGGCACCGCCGGACTCGATGACATCCGGATACAGCGTGCCCTGGACCAGGAACCGGGCATCCGGAATGCCGGTTGTGGCCTCCTCGAACGTGCGGATGAAGAGCTCGCCGATGATCCGGCGCTTCTTCTCGGGATCGACGACTCCCGCCAGCGCATCCAGGAACCGATCGGCGGCATCGACCCGCACCAGATCGACCTCGAAGTGCCGGCGGAAGGTCTCGTCGACCTGCTCCGCCTCGCCGGCACGCAGCAGCCCGTGATCCACGAACACGCAGGTGAGACGGTCCCCGACCGCCCGATGTACCAGGGCGGCGGCAACCGCCGAGTCCACCCCGCCGGAGAGCCCGCAGACAACCCGCGCATCTCCCACCCTGGTCCGGATCGCGCTGACCTGATCGGCGATGATCGACCCGCCGGTCCATCCCGGCGCGGCTCCGCACGCCTCTCTCACGAACCGCTCCATGACGTCGAACCCGTGATCGGTGTGCACCACCTCGGGGTGGAACTGGACGCCGTAGATGCGGCGCTCCGGATTCTCCATCGTCGCCACTGGCGAGCCGGGCGTGGTGGCCACGCCGGCAAACCCGTGCGGGGGTCCGGTAACGGCATCCATGTGGCTCATCCAGACGTCCTGGCGTGCCGGAGTTCCGGCCAGAAGCAGGGAATCGCCGATGACCTCGAGCGAGGTACGCCCGTACTCGGCCTCGCCTGTGCGCTCAACCGTGCCCCCCAGGAGGTGGGCCAAGAGCTGGTGTCCGTAGCAGATGCCGAGGACGGGGACACCCATCTCCAGGAGGCCGGGGTCGATCAGATAGGCGTCTTCGGAATAGACGGACAGCGGGCCGCCGGACAGCACGAGACCGTGCGGGTGGTGGCGCCGGGCCTCCTCGACGCTGATATCACGGGATACGATCAGCGAGAAGGCACCGGCCTGGCGGATCCGGCGGGCGATCAGTTGGGCGTACTGGGCGCCCAGATCGACCACCAGCACCGGACGATGGCGAGCTCCTCCGCCGGTCTCCGGCACCGGCTTCAAGAACCCATTCCGACTCGCTGGCGCTGCTGGAGGGCCTTTCCCTCGGTCCGGATGGACGGAGCTACCACCAGCTCCGCCTCGTTGAACTCTTTGAGGTCGGCATACCCGGTGCTTGCCATGGCCAGCCTCAACGCGCCGAACAGGTTCTGGCGGCCGTCGTTCTCGCGAGCCGGACCAACCAGGATCTCCTCGAGGGTGCCCAGCTGCCCGGTCATCACCCTCGTGCCACGGGGAACCGACGGATGGAAGGTGGCCATTCCCCAATGGGCGCCTTGCCCCGGCGCCTCGGCCGCCGACGCGAGCGGGGATCCGATCATCACCGCGTCCGCCCCGCAGGCGATCGCCTTGGCGATGTCACCGCCGGTGCTCATTCCGCCGTCCGCTATGACGTGAACGTACCGTCCGGCCTCGGCCAGGTACCGGATCCGGGCGCCCGCGGCGTCGGCGATGGCGGTGGCTTGCGGCACCCCCATCCCCAGCACTCGCCGGGTGGTACATGCCGCGCCGGGACCCACCCCGACCAGGATTCCGGCGGCGCCGGTGCGCATCAGATGGATCGCTCCGGCATAGGAGGCGCAACCGCCCACGATTACGGGGAGGTCAAGCGCCGCTATGAAGGACGACAGATCGAGAGGATCGCCACGGCTGGACACGTGCTCGGCCGACACCACCGTACCCTGGATCACGAGGACGTCGAGCCCGGCGTCCACCACGCCGTCGATGTAACGCTCCACGCTCTGAGGAGTTAGGGAGGCGGCGGCGACCACCCCTGCCGACTTGATGTCGGAGATGCGCTGTCGCATGAGATCCGGATCGATGGGCGCCCGGTACAGCTGCTGGAGGCGGGCGGTGGCGCGATCGGCCGGCAGGGCCGCTATCTCCTCGAACACCGGCCCGGGCTCCTGGTACCGGACCCACAAACCCTCCAGGTTGAGAACGCCGAGACCTCCCAGCCGTCCGATGGCCACCGCGGTGGCGGGAGATACCGCCGAGTCCATCGCCGACCCGAGCATCGGTAACTCGAACCGGTAGCCGTCCAGCTCCCAGGTGAGGTCGACATCGTCCGGATTGCGGGTGCGGCGGCTTGGAACTATGGATATGTCGTCAAAGCCGAAACCGCGCCGGCCCGACTTACCCGTACCTATCGAAACATCCACCTGCAACCTCCCAGCGCGCTCCAAGAAAATACCAGACCCCAACTGGCATCCCGCCCAAGACGCGTAGGTCCAGGGGATCGAACCACTGCTGGCTGGTTGGTTGCGAGTGGCCAGTGGCCAGTGGCCCGTGGATATTTATTAACCGACAGTTGACGATTGCTGCCGACCAGTGACTCCAGCGATCAGTGCAGTCGGAAATTGTTAGATGAGGTGATGGTTAATCGTAGTGAGTTCGTAGAAGCCCAGTGCTTGATTCGCTGATTGTTAGTTACTACCGCCTGATAGATGATACTGACCACTGCCCACTGACCACTGACCACTGGCCACCGACTATTGCCCGACCAACAGCACTAGCCTGGCGGGTCAGTGCTGAAAGCTCGCTGGCGTTGGTATGACGCCCTAACGGTCCTGGGAGCAGGAGTCCTGGGGGCGGTGGTCGCAGAACTGCTCGCCGGCGCCCTCGGCGCGGATACCACCGATCCCGACTTTTACTTCTGGGTCCTGATTCCCTCCCAGAACCTCGGCCACATCGGCGCGCTCGCCCTGATAGGAAAGCTCCGAGGGTTTCCCGACCTGGCGGAGGCCCTTTCCTTCGAGGTGGAGCCGCGCCACGCCCGCTGGGTGCTGGCGGGCGCGGCCATGTCGATACCGCTTGCCTGGCTCGCAGCCGGTCTGCGCACCCTGCTGGGCGTCGAGGAGGAAGCCCCCCAGGCGATCGTGGAAGCGGTTGCGGAGACCAGGGGAACCACCACAGTGGCGGCGGTTGTGGTGGGCGTGGCGGTGCTAGGCCCGGTCGTCGAGGAGATGATCCACCGCGGGCTGGTCTACCGGATGCTCTTGGGGAACAACCGCAAGCCGATAACGGCGGTGATCGTCACCTCGATCCTGTTCAGCGCCATCCACCTGTTGGATCCGTCGCTGTACAGCGCGGCCGGCGCCGTCACCCTTCTGATCCTGTTCGCGTTCGGGCTGTTCCTGGGAACCCTGAGGGCGCGGACCGGCACTCTCGGACCCCCGATCTTCGCCCACAGCGGCTTCAACCTGATGACGCTGGTGGTGCTGTTCTTCTTCCCGAACCCGCTGTCTGGTTTGTAGTTCGTAGTTTTCAACGTACAACTAGCAACTAAGTCCGATGAGGCTGCGCAATCCGGTCATGGTCTCCTCGGCCCTTGTCCGGGCCGCTTCGGCACCCTCCGCCAGGATCCGCTCCACATCGGGGTCGTCCAGGTCAAGATAGGCTCGGCGGATCGGCGCCAGGCCGGAGATCACCGCCTCGGCCACGGCTTGCTTGAACCGGCCGTAGCCCGCGGAGCGGTGCTCCTCCGCCAACTCGTCGACGCAACGGCCCGTGAAGGCGGACAGGATGTCCAGCAGGTTGCTGATCCCGGGCTTACGCACCACGTCGTAGACGACCAGGTTGCCGGAGTCGGTGACCGACCGCCGGACCTTGGTCACGATCGTGTCGGCGTCGTCGGTCACGATTATCCGCGAGCCCGGATCCGGATCGGACTTGGACATCTTGGACGTGGGGTCCTTCAGGGACATCACCCGTGCTCCCACCGGGGGGGTTATCTGGTCCGGCACCGGGAAGTAGTCCCCGTAGCGGGAATTGAACCGGTCGACGAGATCACGGGTGAATTCGAGATGCTGGGTCTGGTCGTTGCCGACCGGCACGGCGTGCACGCGGTGGATGAGGATGTCGGCTGCCATCAGTACCGGGTAGGAGAATAGACCCAGGTTCTGCCCGCCCTTGTCCTCCTTCTCCTTGTACTGGGTCATCCGGCCCAGCTGACCCATCGAGGCGAATGTACCCATGATCCAGGAAAGCTCGGCGTGCTGCGGAACCTGGCTCTGGTAGTAGACCAGGGAGCGGCCGGGATCGATCCCCGCCGCCAGCAGGATCTTGGCGGTCCGTACCCGGGCCCGCGCCAACTCGGCCGGAACCTGAGGGAGGGTGAGAGCATGGAGATCGACCACGCAGTAGATCGTGGCGTATTCGTCCTGCATGGCCACCCAGTTGCGGAGCGCTCCCATGTAGTTGCCGATGTGAATGTCACCGCTGGGCTGGATCCCCGAAAAGACCCTTCTGGTGGTCACCTCATCACCTCCGCTCAAGACCTCCAGAGGTTACGCGGACCGAGGGATGACTGCTAATGGCCACTCACCGCCCGGATGGCGATCCGCCGGCCTAGCCTGGAAAAGTGTGTTGACATACCGGATCGCATCAGCGACACTCGGGCCGAGATGAATATCCACACCGGGATCATTATCGATTAGGGCATAGGGATCCGACCCTGTGCCCGCAACCCTGCGCCCCGGCGCAGGGTTTTCTAATTGGCAACCAAAGTTCCACCGGCCGTCACGAGAGGGAGGGAGGCTGCATGGCACATCCCCGACTCGAAATCTACGACACTACCCTGCGCGACGGGGCACAGCAGGAAGGCATCTCCCTGAGCGTTTCCGACAAGCTGCGGATCGCCGCCCTCCTGGACGACCTCGGGATCGGCTACATCGAGGGCGGATGGCCCGGGGCGAACCCGAAGGACAGCGAGTTCTTCAAGCGGGCTCGTTCCGAGCTCAACCTCCGTACTGCCTCCCTGACAGCGTTCGGCGCCACGCGCCGGCCCCGCCGATCTGTGGAAGGCGATCCGCAGATGCTCAACCTGCTCGAAGCTGAGACCGAGGCGGTATGCATCGTCGGGAAGGCGTGGGACTACCACGTCCGAGAAACCCTGCTAACCGACCTCGACGATGGCGTCGCCATGGTGGCCGAGTCCGTGGCGTACCTCAGACGCCACGACCGGCGGGTCTTCTTCGACGCAGAGCACTTCTTCGACGGTTACCGGTCGAATCCCGAATTCTCCCTCAGGGTGCTCCGGGCCGCCTTGGAGGAGGGCGCCGACCGCCTGGTCCTATGCGATACCAATGGTGGACGCCTGCTGCCGGACATCGCCAGCACCATCGACCGGGTCCAGGAGGCGCTTCCCGATGCCGAACTGGGCGTGCATTTCCACAACGACGCCGGCTGCGCGGTGGCTTCGTCGCTGACTGCCGTCGAGATGGGGATCCGCCAGGTGCAGGGGTGCATCAACGGCTACGGGGAGCGGACCGGCAACGCCGACCTCTCCACCATCCTCCCCGACCTGGTGCTCAAGATGGGAGTCCCGGTGCTCGATCAGGACCGGCTCGAAATACTGTCGCCCATCGCCCACCACGTCGCGGAGATCGTGAACGTCAGTCTCGACCCCCACAGTCCATACGTGGGAGCGTCGGCCTTCACCCACAAGGCAGGCCTGCACACTTCGGCGCTGGCCCGGCGTCCCGACGCCTACGAACACCAGAACCCGGCCCAGGTGGGCAACCGGACCCGCACCGTGGTCTCGGAGCTGTCGGGCCGCTCGACCGTACTCGCCAAGGCCCGTGACCTGGGCATCGCGCTTACCGGCAGCCAGGCCTCCGAGGTGCTGGACGAGATCAAGCACATGGAAAACCGGGGTTATCACTTCGAGGCCGCTGACGGTTCGTTCGAGTTGATGCTGCGGCGGGCTGCCGGATGGTCCCATAACTACTTCGAGCTGGAGTCGTTCCGGGTCTCGACCGAGCATCGGTCCGACGCTCGGGTCATGGCGGAGGCCACGGTCAAGATCGTGATCCGCGGTGAGCGGGTGATAAGGACCGGCGAGGGTAACGGACCGGTCAACGCCCTCGACCATGCTCTGCGAGAAGCACTCAAGCGCCACTATCCCCAGCTCGACACCCTGCGCCTCACCAACTACAACGTGCGGGTACTTGACGCCACCGCCTCGACGGCCGCGGTGGTGAGGGTGTTCATCGAGATGAGCGACGGCCCTTCGACCTGGGGCTCCATCGGGGTGCACGAGAACGTCATCGAAGCCACGTGGGAGGCAATGGCAGACGGGATCGTCGTCGGTCTGCTCCGGGCGGGGGCAGAACCGGGCGGCGCGACCGGCATCCGATTGTGAGCCGCCCCGTCGGACCTCCGGTCGAGGAGTCGCTGCTCGATCAGGCGGTCCACCTGGCCCGGTTGGCCGGACACCTGACGCTGCGCTGGTATGACGGATCCACGGAGGTGATGTTCAAGGGTGACGGAAGCCCGGTTACCGAGGCCGACCGGGCGGCGGAGCAACTCCTCCGCGCCGAACTCGCCCGGTATTGCCCAGACGACGGCATCGTGGGGGAAGAATTCGCCGACACCATCGGGTCGTCCGGACGCACCTGGTTCATCGATCCCATCGACGGCACCCAGTCCTTCATCCGGGGGGTGCCGCTCTTCGCCACATTGCTCGCCCTCGAGGATGAGCACGGTGTGGCTGTGGGAGTCATAGACCTCCCCGCCCTGGGCGAGACCATGGCGGCGGGCCGGGGCCGGGGCTGCTACCTGAACGAACGCGCCGTGACGGTGCGCCGCCGATCCGATCTGGAAGGCGCCGCGATGTGTACCAGCGGGTTCGACCTCCTTCCCGAGGATCTGGCCCAGCGTCTCCACGCCGGGCCGATGATCCTGCGGGGATGGGGCGATGCCTACGGCTATAGCCTGGTGGCTTCGGGGCGGGTGGACGCCATGCTCGACACGATCGTAAATCCGTGGGACGTGGCGCCGATGGTGGTCATCCTCCCGGAGGCCGGCGGCAGGTTTACAGACCTATCCGGAGGAATCTCCTTCCGATCCGGTACCGGCCTGGCAACCAATGGAGATATCCACGACGCGGTCCTCGACCTCGTTGCCGGTCGATCAACTGCCGACCGCACCTGACCGAACGCTTACCGAGGCTCCCTCGATAGGGATGAGCCCTGTCGAAAATACCCGCGCAGACGCGGGCAGCATGCTCGATCCCGGACCCGGTCCCCTGCTGCCGACCGGCCGAGATCACCGACCCTCTACCGGTACGACTCCAGGCCGATCAGCCGGCGAACCATCCGAGCGGTTGCTCCCCACAGGGTGTCGCCATCGAGGTCGAACACGAACACCTGGTGGCCCTTCCAGGACTCGGTGCGCCACCGGGTCTCGTCAAGGAGGAAGCCTATGGTCGGAGTATGGATCCGATCCACCTCGTTCGGGTCGGGTCGCAAGCTGGGGACTCCGGGGAGCCTTCCGACTACCGGCACCACCAGGCGCGGATAGCTGACGGTGTGGATGGCGGGCAGGTAGCCGAGCACCTCTACCTTGGCAGGCTCGATACCGACCTCTTCCCGGGCTTCGCGAAGGGCGGTGTCGAGCGGCCTCTCCCCGGGCTGCGGCTTACCACCCGGAAAGGCGATGTCCCCGCCGTGCGTGGGCATGTGGAGTGGACGGCGGATCAGCACCAGTCTGAGATCGTCGCCATCCTCGTACAGAGGAGCGAGCACCGCCGCCTGCTGGGCTCCGTTGTCAGGAGGCGGCTCGGGCAGCAGGCGGGCAGGACTCCAGGGATCGTCCATTGGGGAATGCTAAGAGGGTGCTGAGGAACCCCGGGCACAGGGATTCGCGTGGTAGGCGAGAACTCTCATGCCGGACAGTCTGCCACGACCGAACCGCGCTCGGACTTTCAGCGCATCCTCCCAGATTATCCTTCCACACCGAATAGCGCTTCGTCGCTCCGGCCGGATAGGCTCGCGATTGCCATGCGAATCTCCGCCCGAGACCTGTTACCACCCATCGAGCGCTACACCGAGCGTTTGCTGCTCCGGCCCTTCAGGCGGCGTGACATCGAAGCCCTGTACACCGCGGTACGCGACTCCCAAGCGGAGTTGGCCGAATACCTCCCCTGGGCCACCAAGACTTTCACGCGAGCGGGAGCGGCCGGCTTCGTCAGGGAAAGCATGCGCTCGTGGCGCGAGGGCAAGGCCTACGACTTCACCATCCGGCTCCAGGAGAGGCCCGAGCGCCACGTCGGCAACATCAGCATCTGGCATGTCTCCCGAAGCTCGCGATCCGGCGAGATCGGTTACTGGATCAGAACGGAGGATACGGGCCGCGGCATTGCCACCGAAGCCACCCATGCGGCACTCCGGATCGGGTTCGAAGATCTGTCCATGCACCGCATGGTCCTTCGGGTGGCGGTGGGCAACAAGGCCAGCGAGAGGGTGGCCACCAAACTCGGGTTCGTGCGCGAAGGGGTGCTGCGCGAGGAGATCCAGGTGGGCGGTCGCTGGATGGACCACTCGGTCTGGGGCCTCCTCGACCACGAGTACCGGTGCCTCACCCGGACCGGCCGCGGCAGGAAAACCCCGGACTCCGTCAACCCTGACGGTCGATAGGCCAGGACACGATAACTGCCTGGCCTATCCACTGATGAGCGTTACTAGCTGCCTTCGGTGCTCGCTGGATGCGCCCGGACGAAGTCCAGCACCTCGCTACGGAAGAACTTGAAAGTCCTACCGCCCGGAAGCCGATAAGCGGGAAGGCGGCCTTCCCTCGCGTACTTCCTGATCATCTGGACATCCATGCCCAGGAGGTCGGCGACCTCGTTGGCGCCGAGAATCTTGTCTTCGCTTTGCATCAGCCCGCTTCCTTGGTCGGATACCATGACGGTTACCTGTGGTGACCCGGAGAGGCCTCTGACCTCTCCGGTCGGCTCCCCTCTCATGGGTAACTAGGATAGTTTAGCGTAATTCTATGACTATTGTCAACATAGGCTCGAAGAGGGACGCCGCGGAGGAACGACCATACCGGAAATGTACGAGTGACCAGGCTCTTTAGGGCTCACGACAAGGTTCGTGTCGTCTACACGATAACGGTTTTCGTAGTCCTGTCATCACTGGACAACGCCGCAATCGCGCTATATCCGGTACTCACGAATGTCATGGCCGCCGACCTGGGAGAGGACAAGGCCGGAGTAGCGCTGTTAACCGCCCTGATCATCCTCGTAACAGCACTGACGGCGGTGGGCTGGGGTTATCTCGGGGATCGGTCGCGGCGCAAGCCCCTACTTTTCTGGGCCACGCTGGCGTGGAGTGGTGGCTTGCTGCTGGCGGCCGGATCGGACTCCCTCGCCGAGCTAGCGCTCTGGTCGGTGCTGGTCGGTGTCGGCCTGGGCGCCATAGCATCGGTCGGTTTCTCGATGATCTCCGACTTCATCCCGCCGGCGCGCCGAGGTCTGGCGATGAGCTTTTGGGGACTGTCGCAAGGCGCCGGGGGCTTCCTGGGCATCCTGGTGGGCGGCGTCCTCGGGGCGTCCGACTGGAGACGCCCGTTCGTCGGGTTGGCACTGGTCGGCGCCGCGGTCGCTCTCCTGTACCTGACCACCGCCGAAGCGCACCGGGGCCGGGCGGAACCGGAGTTAGCCCAGGCGCTGGCCGCCGGAGGAACCTACGAGTACCGCATCGAGCGGTCCGACATACGGAAGCTCATCGGGATCCGCACCAACCCGTGGCTCGTGCTCCAGGGCCTGACTGCCCAGCTCGCGTACGGATCGCTGGTCTGGGTGCCTTTCCTGTACCAGAGCAAGGTCGAGGCGGACGGGTACGACCTCGCCACCGCCACGGCGGTAGGAGCGGTCTTCGGCGCAATCTTCCAACTGGGCGGGATTACCTCCATCCTGGCAGGGCATCTGGGCGACCGCCTGCAGCTCAGGACCGCCCGGGCCCGAGCCGCCATCTCGGCAACCGGCGTCCTTGGGGCCATCCCGTTCTTCGTGGCCTTCTTCTTCATCCCGTTGCGCGGCCTCGACATCCCCACGGACCAGGGCAGCATGGCCATCGTCCTGACCACTCTCGGCAGCGTGGTCACCAACCCGTACGCGGCGAGCGCCTTCCTGCTGTGCCTGGTGGCGGTGGTCCTCACGTCGGCCGACTCCCCCAACTGGTTCGCCCTCATCTCCGACGTGAACCTTCCCGAGCACCGGGGGACCGTGTTCGGGATTGCCAACCTTTCCAACGGGGTGTCCCGAGCGGCGGGGAACGGCCTCACCGTGCCGGTGGCAGGACTGCTCGCCGCCAGCTTCGCGGCACCGTTGAACTACGCCATCGGCTTGGCCCTGTTCCAGGTCTTCTTCATCCCGACGGGTCTGTGCTACTGGATGGCGTCCCGGACGTGTCCAGGCGACATCGCCCGAGTGCGGACCGTGCTGGCTGAGCGGGGGCGCCGGGCGCTGGGCCGGACACCCGGCCCGGTCGATGAAACACCCGGCTAGGCAAGCCTCTCATTCCTCCCCGACGCCACGCGCCATGCGTTAGCCTTGTTCGGCTAGGGCCAAAGCTACGAGGAGGATGCCCGAACGTCCCGAGGGCGGGACAACGGAACGCACTACCGCGAGGACCGCGGCCGTTCACCCTCGTATTCTCAGGATCCACCCGGAGCCCGGCCACATTTCCGCTACAGAAAGGACCCTTCTTGCCCAAGGATGACGTATTGCGAGTTCAAGGCAGCGTTGTCGAGACCCTGCCCAATGCCATGTTCAATGTGAAAATCGATGGTGGCCTTGAGGTGCTTGCCCGAGCCTCGGGCAAGATGCGACGGGGGCGGTTCATCCGAATTCTCCCGGGCGACCGTGTCGACGTGGAGCTGTCCGCCTACGACCCCAGCCGGGGGCGTATCGTCTGGCGGTACAAGTAGCGACTGATTGATCAACTAATTTGCACTAACTAACAATACCTACCTATCGACAACAGCGCCCGTCCTCCACTCCAGACTTCTGTCTAGTCGGATGGCACCGGATGTTGATCAGTAGCCAACAACCGTCGGCTACGTGAACATCATCCTGATAGCCGCCACCACCGATGCCACCACCAGCACCCACCTCGCCCAGGCCGACCCCTTGCGAACCGCCAGCCGCGCTGCCAGGTACGCGCCCGACGAGAACCCGAAGGCCAGGATCACGCCGAGCCACAGATCCACGTGCCCGGCCCAGAAGTAGAACGGCAGGGTGACCACCGAGTAGGCGGCAATGATGACCACCTTGGCGCCATTCCCCCTCAGCATGCTGAACCCGGAGCCGAGCACCAGGGCGGTCAGCAGGAGGATCCCGACTCCGACCTGGACGAACCCGCCATAGAATCCGATGAAGAAGAAGGCGACGGTCCGACCGACGGGCCCCAGCCGGGACGGCGCATCCTCCAGCCACTGCTTGGTGTTGACCACCGCCGATACCGCCACCAGCAGCAGCACGACCGCGAACACCCGCTGCATCCCGTCTGCCGGGAGTTGGGTGGCGACCCAGGCGCCCAAGCCGGCGCCGGCCAGGACCGGCGGTATCAGCACCGTTATCCGGTTCCAGGGGACCGAGTCTCCCTTCTGGTATGCGGCGATGCCGGCCAGGTTGGCGAACAGGACGGGTACCCGGTTGGTGCCGTTGGCAATGTTGGCGTCGGACATGAGCGTGAGCAGAGGGATGGTCAGGGCGGACCCCCCACCGGCCACCGCGTTGATGAAGCCGGTGGCGAACCCCGCCACCAGGAGTACGACCAGCTCCAGGGTCACTTACGGCTACAGATAGAGGCCGCCTCCGCTGTGGTCCTCATCGGGTGGACCGCCCCGGATCTGCTTCAACTGGGCGCGAGCGGCCATCTGCTGGGTCATGATGGCCGCCTGGATGCCGTTGAACAGACCTTCCAGCCAGCCGATCAATTGAGCCTGAGCCACCCGTATCTCGGCCTGGGTCGGAACTCCCTCATCCAGAGGGACGAACACCTCAGTCAGTTCCTCCCGTAGATCTTCGGTCAGCACCGTGTGGAGCTGCTCGAGAGTGGCATCGAAGACCGCCTTCAACCGGGCCCGCCCTTCTTCATCGAGCGTGGCGGTCCTGACCTCCTCCAGCATGGAGCGGGTCATGGACGCGATCCGGAGCAGCTTGGCGGGCTCCTCGATCCGGTCCGGTTGGTCATCCGCGTCGGTGGAGGTCTCCACCACCATTAGGCCGCCGGCCGCTGCCTCGGCGTCGGTGTCGTTGCGGTCGTCGGTCATGGGGCCTTCTCCTCATCGATCGGCAAATGGAGCGGAGCGAAAACACCCGAGATTATCACGACTCGGAGTCTCCACTCCCCCGCCGCACTTCTCACTCGGCCCGGTCGTCGACGACCAGACGACGATGCCGGCGGCGCCCAGGTACCAATACGCCGGAACTCTCCCAGAAAGCCGGGAACAACACATCCCAGAGTCTTCTCCAGCCGGCCACGAGGAAAATGATCACATGCAGAACACTGACCCACCACAGGTCGGCCCAGAGGCGCATCGCCAGGATGAACATCGTGTACTGGAAGCCGATGCCCGCCATGACCACGGCGAGATTTGACGGTCGAATCGAGTTGGCCACAACGACGGCAGCTAGCGGCGCGACCAGCCACCACGAGAAGTAGCCCGCCAAGCCCAGGCCGAGACCCATCGCGCTGGCCAAACAGGCGTCAGCACGCAAGTCCCAATCCTTCAAGCGGGTTTCCCGATGAGCCTTGCGAGCCAAGCGGCCGTCCAGAAAATCCGTCCACCAGGCTACAACCACCACCAGAACCGCAGCGTCCAG
>JAGWAN010000054.1:16762-17335 GCA_021296345.1 Acidimicrobiia bacterium
GCGCAGATCAGGCGCGCCAGCGTGAGCAGGTCGGCCACATCAGCCCGATCGAACCCGGTCCCTAGCCCGGATGCGTCGCGGTCCATAGTTGCTTCCGTCCTAACGGTGCTCCCGAATCATAAATGAGGCCCGCCGGACCTGATCCGGGCACGGAGCATCCACCCCACGGCCCGGTCGGGGGCTCCGCTACCATCTGAGGCCCTCATCAGGCCCGTCACCGATCCCGCCCGCGTAGCTCAGGGGATAGAGCAACCGCCTCCTAAGCGGTAGGTCGCAGGTTCGAATCCTGCCGCGGGCGCACCGTTCCTTATCAGTTCATACTGCCCTTTAACTGGTGTCCAACTTGTGGTTATCCGCCGGGGTGGGGTTGTTGAGGGTGGTACCTGTCGAGGAATTGCTGGTAGGCCCGCTGTTGTTGCTGGTGGGGGCTGTGGTATGCGACGTTGGTGGGGTGGCGGTATTGGGTCCAGGTTCGGGGTGGTAGGAGTCGGCGGCGGTGTGGCGGTGTGATGGGGTCGATTTGGTGTGCCCTTGGATTGAAGGCGAAGTGGTGGGGATACCAGCAGAGCGTCG
>JAGWAN010000055.1 GCA_021296345.1 Acidimicrobiia bacterium
AGTGGACAGTGGACAGTGGACAGTGGACAGTGGACAGACGTCAGTGGACAGTGGACAGTGGACAGTGGAGTGGGCAGTGGACAATGGGCAGTGGGCAGACGTCAGTGGGACCAGCGAACAGAGGACCAGTGGGCCATCAGAGGGGCGCACGACTCCCGAGACATCCCCAGCCCCAACTGACCACTGACCACAGGCCACTGGCGGAGGTAACCCGCGTACCCTCTAACATCGCGGCCCGTGGTCTCCCGCTTCATTCTCCTCCTTCTCATCGCCGCGTTCCTCCTGGTTCTCGGGAGCCCGGTTATCGGGGACGAGCAGGGCGGACGCATAGAGATCATCGAGATCAGCGGCAACCTGGACCGGCCCGCTCTTGATTTCGTCTCGGACAGGGTGGAGGCCGCCGCCCGGGGAGGCGCTACCGCCGCCATCATCCAGCTCGACTCCCGCGCCACCCTCTCCGCCGGCGTACTCCAGCTGGCAGCCCGGATTGCCGACCCGCCCCTACCGGTGGTGGTGTGGGTGGGGCCGGCGCCGGCCTCGGCGTTCGGCGGCGCCGCTCACCTGCTGGCCGCCGCCCCTATCAAGGCAGCTGCTCCCGGAGTGCGGATCGGGTACACGCAACCGGTCATAGCCGGCGACCCGCGCCAGCCGGTCCGGTCCGGACCGCTCGACGGTTTCACCGAGTCGGCCTTCGCGGTCGCCGAACCCATCGAGGGCCTCGTGGAGATCGTGGCGCCTTCGATCAGCAACCTGCTGGTGGAACTGGACGGCCGAACCGTCGAGGTCCGGGGAGAGTTCGTCACCCTCCGAACACTGCGGCCCACCGGGGACGGCGCCGCCGCCATCGAGACGGTCTTCTACGAACCCTCCATCGGGGTGAGGATCTTGGCGATCGCCACCGGCGTGGAGGCGGCTTTCTTCTTCCTGGTGGCCGGGTTGGCGGTGGTGGTGTTCGAGTTCTACGCCCTCGGGCCCGGCATCGCAGCCGCCGTGGCGGCCCTCATGTTGCTGATCAGCGGCTACGGCCTGGCGGTCCTTCCGCTCCGGGGGTGGGCTGTCGGGTTGGCCCTGGCCGGGATCTGGTTCCTGACAGCCGATTTCCAGCGGGGCCGGGCCGGGCCACTGACCGCCCTGGGCGCCCTGGCGATGCTGGTGGGCGGCCTCTACTTCACCGACTCCGCTCCGCAGATCCAACCCTCGTGGTGGATCGTGACGGTCATCACGGTCTCGGTGACCGCCTTCTACGTGATAGGCATCCGGACCGTGGCCCGGGCTCGCTTCTCCACCCCGACCATGGGCCGCCGCCACCTGATCGGCCGTTCGGGCCAAGCCGTCACCCGCTTCGACCCTGATGGGGTCGTGGAGGTAGAGGGAGCCCGGTGGCAGGCCACCGCCCATCGAGAGGCTGGTATCGGTCCGGGCGATCCGGTGGTGGTGCGAGCGGTTGACGGCCCGATCCTGGAGGTGGATCCCGCCTAGTTGGTAGTTGCTGGTTGTCAGTTGTCTCGAAACTAGCCACTCTGGGAGAGAGCGCGAAAAACCACCTCCCGGGTGGGTGATTCCACTGGTACTTTGTCAGTACAACTCAGGCGGAGTAGGAGGCGGTCCACCGTATGGACTACGACGACTCATGGCATCTCCACGCGCGATGTCGCAACAACTACTCACACCTCTTCTTCCCCCCCCGCACCTTCGAAAGGAAGGACGACCGGGAGCGTAGGGAAGTGAGAGCCCGGGCGGTGTGCAACGCATGCTCGGTTAAGGAGGAGTGCCTCGACTACGCCCTCGGCATCCGCGAGCCGTTCGGGATCTGGGGCGGATACACCGAGGCGGAGCGGCGGGAGTTGCTCACGGTCTGACTCCGGCTAGGAACGATTGACGGAGCGCTCGTTCCCGTAGCGGGTGGTGATGTCGCGCCGGTCGGCCCACTCCAGGAACGGAACCGCATACTTGCGGGTCAGCCCGGTGGCGTCCCGGAACTCCGCCACCGTGAAGCGGTCCGGAAGATCATCCAGCCGGTCAGCCAGCCCCTCCACCTGGCTAGGCAGGTAGACCAGCTCCTCGGAGATCCTGACCAGGCGCCCTTCCCTGAGCAACGCGTGCAGGAGTTCGGGATCGATCTCCATCTCCTTCAGCCTGGGCACCATCGGACCCGCCGATTCGAGGTCGGTCCGGATCCGCTCCCACTCCTCCTCCTCGGACCGATCCAACTCGGGCGCGAATCCCGCCAGCGCCACCACGGATTTCCGCTGCCCCAGCCGATCGTCGAATGGCAGCACGGCGGCGAGAGTGTCGATGTCAACCCGTAGCGCGCTGGCCAGGCTCGCCTTCGGCATCCCTGGGCGCAGGGGATTGTCCTTGTGGAACCGGGCCACGATCGTTCGGGCTCGCCTGGCCAGGCGGCCGGCATGGACCTCGCTCAGCAGGGACCGGCCAGCCGCCACTCCCCGGTCTGGCCTGCCTCCTCCCGAATGGGCGGCCAGGACCGCCGGGCTTTCCACGCCGCGCCATTCGAGCAACGCGGCGGCTCGCCGGTCGGGGCCCCGCTCGATAACGGGTTGGAGCGAGGCGGCGGCTCGACGGGAGTCCCGTCCCTTGCGCGGCGCCACCGGCTCGACGATCTGACCTCCGGCCACGATCAGGCGCCTTCCCACATCACGCAGCACGAAGCGGTCGCCCATCCGGACCGGCACCGGCTGCTCGGTACGGAGCACGCCCACGGTCCGGTCATCGATCTCGCCGACGGAGAAGAGGCGCACCGGCCAGGCTCCGCTTCCCAGGTGCATCTGGTAGGCCCCCCGCCTCGACAGGGGACGGTTCACGTATCGCGCGGAGCGGAGTGTTACCAGAAAGCGACGGCTCGGCACCCACTCACCCGGCCTTCCGAGCATCCACCCCCGGGCCACCCTCCTCCGGTCGAGCCCGGCCACTCCGGCCGCGGTTCGCGTCCCGGCGCCGATCCGTTCCCGCGCCGCTTCGTGGGCTTGCAAGGAGCGCACCCGTCCCCTGACGGCCCCGGGGAGGACCTCCACCTCGTCGCCCAGCGCGATGGATCCACCGACGAGGGTGCCGGTCACCACGGTGCCGGCGCCTGCCATCGGAAACACCCGATCGATCCACAGCCGGGTGCGGTTGCTCCGATTGGTGGGCATCGCTGCGAGCACCCCCGCCAGGGTTGCCCGGAGATCGTCCAGTCCCTCCCCGCTCACCGCCGACACGCCGACGATGGGGCAACCTTCCAGAGAAGTGCCCGACAGCCGCTCCTCGACTTCCAGCGTGGCCAGCTCGATCAGATCGGCGTCCGCCCGGTCGGTCTTGGTCAGCGCAACCAGCCCGTGGCGGATATCGAGCAGGTCGAGGACGGCCAGGTGCTCCTCCGATTGGGGCATCCATCCCTCATCGGCAGCCACCACCAGCAGCGCCACATCGAAGCCTCCGCTACCCGCCAGCATGTTCTTCATGAAGCGCTCGTGGCCCGGAACGTCCACGAAGGAGACTTCCTGGCTCCCGATCCTCGCCCAGGCGAACCCGAGGTCGATGGTGAGCCCCCGTTCCTTCTCCTCGCGCCAGCGATCCGGATCGCGCCCGGTCAGGGCTTGGACGAGAGTGGACTTGCCGTGATCGACGTGACCGCCGGTACCTACGACCGGCATAGAGCCCGTAGGGACGTGGCCAGCACGGCGTCGTCGTCTTCGTCTACGGCTCTCAGGTCGATGAGCAGATCGCCGGCGTCCCGGCGGGCCACCACGGCCGGATCCGATCCGACCAGGGCCGGCCAGAGATCCTCTCCGCGGCGCTCCAGAACCAGCACCGGCGAGGGAACAGCCATGCCGGGAACCGACCCGGCACCCGCCACCGCCTCCGACATCCGCACATCAGGGGCTATCCCCACCAGGGCGGCGAGCCGCTCGAGTCGATCGGTCAGGGCGGCAACGGAACGGTCGGCCATCTCCCAGAACGGGATCTCGCTACCCCTCCCCCCGGCGTAGAGCTCCGCCGTACGGGTCAGCGCAGCGATGGTGGAGCCATCCACCCGCACCGCCCTGGCCACCGGGTTGGCCTTGAGCCTGGCCACCAGATCGGCCCGCCCCGTGATGATCCCGGCCTGGCATCCCCCGAGCAACTTGTCGCCCGAGAAGGTCACCAGGTCGGTGCCCTCAGCCAGCACCTGCCGCACTCCCGGCTCATCGCCGATCCAGGCGGGGGGTGGTCCTTCCAGCCATGGAACCTCGGTATCCAGGAGCCCGCTCCCCACGTCGTAGACCACCGGCAGGCCGAGGCGCCTACCCAGGGCGACCATCTGCCCGATGGTGGCCTCCTCCGCGAACCCCACCACCCGGTAGTTGGACGGATGGACCTTGAGCAGCATGGCGGCGCCGTCACCGGTCGCCTCCTCGTAGTCGGAGATACGGGTCCGGTTAGTCGTGCCGACCTCCACCAGATGCGCTCCAGAAGCCGCCATCAACCGAGGCAGCCGGTAGGAGCCTCCGATCTCGATCAGCTCGCCCCGGGAGACCGGTACCGAGCGGCCCGCCGCCAGCGTGTTGAGAACCAGGAAAAGGGCGGCAGCGTTGTTGTTCACCACCAGTGCAGCCTCGGCGCCGGTCAGGTGGACCATCAGCCGGGACAGGTAGGCGGCGCGGGAACCCCGGCGTCCCTCGGCCAGGTCGAACTCCAGGTTGCCGTAGCCGGTGGCTGCTCGGCGGCCCTCCTCGGCAGCGGACGGATGGAGAGGCGCTCGACCCAGATTGGTATGGAGGATCACGCCGGTGGCGTTGATCAGCCGTCGCAGCCGGGTCCTGGAGAGGCGCGCGGCCTCCCGAAGGGCGGTCACCGCCGGGTCTACGGAGCGGCCTTCGAGGGCGCCGGCGCGGGCTTCCTCGATACTGCGCCTGGCGATCTCGGTGGCCAGCGCCACCGGCAGGCCGTCCTCGACTTGGTCGACCACGTGTTGCGCCAGCGCACCAACCGAGGGAAGGCGGCGCAGGTCGGGCATCAAGCAATGATACCGGCCGCCGGACCCAAGGACCGGGGCAGGTGGTGTGGGGAAGCCTGAGCCTCCGGGGTTCCCCTGGATTGGACATCGGATTGCGTGGTCCGGGGGATAAGCTGGCCCCATGGGAGTCATTCTGGGTACGGCCTTCATCGTGGTACCGATCCTCGAGTTGGTGCTGTTCATCTACGTCGAGCGGTGGATCGGCCTGGGCTGGCTGGTGCTGGGAATCATCATCACGGCGATAGCCGGGGCCTTCCTGGTACGGCAGCAGGGCTTCTCTGTCTGGCGGCGACTCCAGGCCGACCTGGCATCGGGCGCCCTACCGGGCCGGCAGCTGGTTCATGGCGCCATGGTTCTGGTGGGTGGGGCGCTGCTACTGACACCCGGCTTTCTGACCGACGCGCTGGGGTTCGCCCTGATGATCCCCTTCGTCCGGGAGGGGCTCCGCCGTCTCGGGGTTCGCCTACTACAGCCGCGCGTGGTCATTATCGAGTGACCGGAGTCCATCGGCTGCTCGCCCCCAACCCCGGACCGATGACCGGACCGGGAACCAACACCTACCTGATCGTGTCGGGCAGCGATTGCGTGGTCGTCGACCCCGGACCGCCGGTGGAGTCCCACCTCCGGGCCATCCTCGACGCCATCGGAGGGCTCCGCCTCCGAGGAGTGCTGGTGACCCACACCCATCCCGACCACGCTCCTCTGGCCGGCCCGCTTGCCGCCGAGTCCGGCGTCCATACCTACGGCCACGCACCCGGACCGGGGTTCGCCCCGAGCCGTCGCCTCCGGGATGGAGACCGGCTCCGCTTCGGCGAGGCCGTCCTGACCGCCGTCCACACTCCCGGCCACACGGCCGACCACCTCTGCTTCCGCATGGGCGCCACCGTATTCACAGGCGACCACATCATCGGTGGATCGACGGTGCTGGTCCAGGACATGGGCGACTACTTCCGGTCGTTGGACCGGATCCGAGCGCTCCGGCCCGAGCGCCTGCTCCCGGGCCACGGCAACCCGATGGACAACGCCGCCGAGGCCATCGCCGCCTACATCACCCACCGCCGGGAGCGGGAAGCCCAGATCCTTCGAGCGGTCCGTGATGGCGCCCGCACGGTAGGGGCGGTGGTTGACGCGGTCTACGGCGAGGTCGATCCCCGGCTGCGTTCCGCCGCCGCGGAATCGGCGCTTGCCCATCTGCGACACCTGGCCGGCCAGGGAACGGTCTCTCTCGAAAACGGCGCGGGACCCGCGGAGACCATGGCCGTCCGGAACACGGGCATCGCGTGAACAGGCCCCGCCCTCGACGGGCGTCGCCCATCGTGCTCGTGGCCTTGGTGTTGGCAGTGTCCGCTGCGGCGATACCGGCGCCGGCGCAGACCACCGAGGAGGAGCTGGACCGGGTGGAGGAGGAGCTGGCTCGTATCCGGACCGAGGTCCAGGAGCTGACTGACGAGTACCAGGCGGCCTGGGCGGAGGAAGCCGATCTCGAGTTCCGCATCAGCGACCTGGAATCGTCGATCGTCTCCTACGGGGTGGAGCAGAGACGGCTCCAGGAGCAGATCCGGGAGCGAGCCGTGGAGCTCTACATGAGCGGCGCGGCGGGAAACGATCTGGCCGCCCTGATGATTGCCACCTCGCTCTCCGACATCGACATCAGGACCGAGTACCTGGACGACGCCCGGGAGCAGGACCAAGTGCTCTTCAACGGGTTGGAGGTGCTCACCCGCCAGCTGGAGGAGGCCGTGGAGACCCTGCGCCTCAGCCGCCGGGACCAGCAAGCAGCCCTGGCTCGCCTGGACGAACTGTCGGTGGGCCTGAGCGAGCGCCTTGCCGCCGGGCAGGAGGCCTATCTCCGCCTCGAGGAGCGCAGGGCGGAGGAGATCGCGCTGGCGGAGGCCGAGGCCCGGGCGGAAGCTGAGGCCCTCGCCCAGGCCGAGGCAGAGGCTGCATTCCTGGCCACCAGCACCACCTCGTCCACCACTACCACCACCACGAACGGCCCGGCCACCGTAACCACCTCGTCCACTACTACCACCACGACCGAGGCCACGACGACTACCTCGATCGCCGTCACCGACACCACCCTCGCCCCTCCCACCACCGTTCCCGCCGACGACCCGGTGACGCCCGACCCGCCCTCCGGTGCGATGGCCTGCCCGGTGGACGGGTTCCACAGCTTCACCGACACCTGGGGCGCGCCCCGCTCAGGCGGGAGGAAGCACGAAGGCGTGGACATGCTGGCCGACCGCGGCACACCGGTTGTGGCGGTGGAGGACGGAACGATCCATCGGATGTCCAATACCAGCCGGGGCGGCATCGCCGTGTGGCTGGACGGCATCGGGGGCGACCGCTACTACTACGCCCACCTCGACGCCTGGGCCTCCGGTCTGGCGGTCGGCCAGATGGTCTCCCGAGGGGAGCCGGTCGGGACCGTCGGGACCACCGGCAACGCCCCCGCCCACATCCCCCACTTGCACTGGGAGTTCCACCCCGATCGCGGTGGGCCAGTCAACCCGACGCCGCTGGCCCGGGAACTGTGCGGTTGACGGGCGTGACCGGTCGCATGCGCGGATGGATAGAAGAGCAGTCGGAGGTTCGCACCGCCGTCTCGATGGCGATCGATGCGCCGATGGACCGGGTCTGGGCAGAGGTGATCGACTTCGCCGCCCACACCGAATGGATGGAGGACGCCCACGCCATCCGCTTCGGGACCGATCAGCGGGAGGGACCCGGCACGGTGCTGCTGATCGACACCCGGATCGGTCCGCTCCGCACCGCCGACCGTTTCGAGATCACCGAGATCGAACCCATGATCCTGGTAGCGGGCCGGCACACGGGCCTCTTCCGGGGCGAGGGCCGCTTCGAGCTCTCCTCGCCGAGACCCGGACGAACTCGGCTGGTGTGGCGCGAGCGGATCCGGTTCCCGTGGCTCTTCGGTGGCCCGGCCGCAGCCCTGGTGGGCCGGGTGGTGTTGAGACGTGTCTGGACCAAGAATCTGGCCGCGCTCAAGCAAAGGATCGAAACCGGTTTCTAGTTGGTAGTTTCTAGTTGTTGGTTGATAGTTGCTAACTAACAACTAGCGAGCGGCGGGAAGCTCGAAGCCGGCGCATCCGTGAGCCTCCACCGCGGTGAAGGTCTCCGTGGCCAGTTCCAGCACGCGCACGAACACCACCTCGGCGCCGTCGATCACGACGGTGGCTTCCCGAGCACTCTCCACATGCACGTAGGGGTCCCGGTCGTCATAGGCGGAGGCGAAGCTCACCATGGCGTCGTAGGGGGTCGGCGCCGCTTCGTAGGTCCGGTCGTACTCGGTCTCCCACGACCACGCCGGGAGCCCGCAGTCGATCGCTCCGTCGTAGCCGTCGGGGTTCTCGTCCCCGCCGCAGGCCGGTACCACGAGGCCCGCCAGCACCGCGAGCGCTACTACCGGCCCTCGGGTGGCCCGAAATGCTCTGTTCACGTGCCCTTGAACCGTGCCGTCCGCTTCTCCAAGAAGGCCACCACCCCTTCCCGGGCGTCATCGCTGGCGAAGGCGGCGTCGAAGGCTTCCGCCTCCACCGCGACGGCCTGATCTATCGGGCGTCCCCACCCCTCGTTGATGGCCCGCTTTGCCATTCCCAGCGCCACCGACGGCCCGTCGGCCAGGGTGGCAGCATCATCAAGCGCCGATTCCAGCAGCACGTCAGACGGGAACACCTTGTCGGCCAGGCCGATGGCGAGTGCTTCCTCAGCACCTACGTGGCGGCCCGAGTAGATGATTTCCCGGCCCCGGTTGAACCCCACCAGGCGGGGGAGGCGCTGGGTTCCCCCGGCGCCCGGCATGATCCCCAGCAGTATCTCGGGCTGGCCGACGTGGGCGTCCTCGGCCAGGTAGCGGAAGTCGGCGCCCATCGCCAGTTCCAGACCTCCGCCCAGCGCGTACCCGAACACGGCCGCGATGATCGGTTTGGTC
Organism: Acidimicrobiia bacterium; assembly: GCA_021296345.1. Lineage (GTDB taxonomy): Bacteria > Actinomycetota > Acidimicrobiia > Spongiisociales > Spongiisociaceae > Spongiisocius. Next base: position 8,946 of record JAGWAN010000055.1, read on the forward strand.
ATCAACTCCATGCGACGGATCAGGGCTCCCAGCTGGTCCGCCTCCAGGGAGCGGGCACCGGTGCCTTCCTCGTGCGCCTGCTTGAACTTGTTGATGTCGGCGCCTGCCGCGAAATGGGGGCGGCCCGTGATCACCACGGCCCGGATGCCCGGATCGGACGCCCGATCTAGGGCCTGGTCCAGGTCGCGCACGACCTCGGTAGAGATCGCGTTGACCGGAGGACGGGTCAGCTCAATGACCCCAACCGCATCCTGGGTGGTGTACGACGCGTATTCCAAGACCGCTCCTAGCTGTGGGTTCCGACAGGTTAGCCCCGATTCTTCATGGATCCAGGGTGTGACGGTGAACGATGCGGGGGCTCCCCGGCTACAAAAGCTAGTAGTAATAGCCTTGGGTAGCGTTGCCGATGGTTGCTGTCACCGGTCCGGCGAAACGTGGCCGCTACGCGACTCGCGAGGTGGGGTGGCGTGATGCCCGGCGCCCCGATGCGGCACCGGCAGGCAGGCTCGGCTCAGATGGCGTTGACGGCGGTAACGCCGGGGACCCGATCCATGAGGATCCGTTCGATACCCGCCGTGAGCGTCATCATCGACATCGGGCAGCCACTACAAGCCCCGACCAGGTTCAGGTTCACGGTCCCGTCCTCGTCCACACCTTCCAGGATCATGTCACCCCCGTCGTACTGGAGGGCCGGACGGATGTACTCCAGGGTGGAGTCGAGCAGGTCACGGTCGACCTCGACCCGTTCTTCACGAACGGACGGGCGGAGGGTTACCGCGGTCTCGGTGGCGCTCATGGGGTTGGATACATCCTTACGGAGGGTTACGGACACTCGAACGGAGCGGGCTTGCGGAACGGGAGTGGTACCGGCCCACCCGTGAGGATACCCGGCCACGGAGGTACCGGGAAACGTCCGTTTCGACTCGGCAGTTGGTGGCGTATTGCCAGGCCAGGGGCGGCAGGACGACCATCCCCCCGTTTGGGCGCCTTAACCGTCGATGGAGGTTGCCGAGATCTGTAGCGAGAGCCAGTCGGTATCCAGTTGCTCCTTGCGGACCCGCAGATCGAGATACAGCACCGCCAGCACCACGGCGATGAAGGGCTGGGTGACCACCCAGACGACCTCCGATGCCAGGAACGGACCGGCGTCACCCACCAGGAACCCGAGCACCGTTCCGAGGATCACCACCAGCACCAGATTGGCCATGATCACCAGCGCCGAGGCGGTGACCAGGACGCCGAAGATGGCCATCCGGCGACCGGCGGTGATCAGCCAGGAACGGGCGAAGGCGGTCAGCGGGCCTGCCCCTTCGATGATGACCGCGCTCAGCGTGGCGCTCCAGGCCACGATCAGGAACACTCCCGGGAGAACGAACAGGGCCGACCCGAGCGTGACCCCCGACCAGAACAGGACGGTCACCACGGCCAGGGCCACCATCCGGCTGATGGCGGCCGCGGTGGTCTCACGCCATGATGACTCGACACCTGCATAGGTCTCGCCGACCGTCCGGATGACCGCCGCGAACAGGATGCTCGTGATCAGCAGGCGTATCACCAGCCAGGGTCCCATCGACCCGAGGAACGTCGAGAGCTCCTCTTCGGTCGGCATGCCAGAAAAGGCAGGGGGCTCCTCGGCCAGCACGAAGTAGAGCACTGCGTAGGGAAGGTCGAGCACTACGGCGGTAGCCATCAGCGTGCCGAAGCGATGCCGGTAGGCGGCGATGGACTCTCGGAACACCCCACCCATGTCCAGAGGCTGGAGCTGGAACTCTGCCATTGGAACGAGTCTAGGAGTTATCCCCTACGCCCGTTTCCGACGGCGACGGCCGGGCATTCCGGCTGTGCCGGGTTATGAACACCGCTCCGACCAGGACGGGTACCGCCATGACCAGAGCCGCCACCCTCACGTTCACGAGGCTGGCCACCGACCCGTCAACCAGGCTCGCCACGGGCCGGAGCACGAGAAAGGCCACGCCCCACACAAGGCCATGACCCGACCTCGATGGTCTCCCGCCGTGTTGATCTGCACGAGAGTGGTCGACAGGCTCACCGAGACCATGTACATGATCCCGCCGACGAACGCCGACCTGATGATCGTCTTCGAAGGCCTACCGGGGAAAACGTCGTCAAGCTACTGGAGAAAATGTCGAAGCCACGCGGGAGGCGGCCCCGGAGTCCGGTGACCGGCGTCAGGGGCGGGAGCGAAGCAATCCGCCTAGCCTGACCACCAGCCGTTCAAGGAACACGTCCGCCCGGGCGGCCACGGCTACGGCGGCGTTGGGCGGTCGACCCCATGAGTCCCGGAAGTCCGCCACGGTTTCACCAGTCGTCAACTCGCCTGCCGTCTCGACATCGACGGTGGTCTCGACGGTCGTGACCAGGGACGGATCCACCGCAGCGGCCACCGCGAAGGGATCGTGGACGAAGGCGCCATAGAACCCGTCATAGCGCTGGTGGAACTCCATGTAGAACCGGAGGGCGTCGGTGATGAACGACATCAGGCGGCCCGCTTCGGGTCCGGCGAGCAGAGGATCCAGGAACTCCATCGACTCACCGCCGATTTCGGCCATCCGGGCGACATGATGGGGTAGCAGCCGGGCCTGTTCGGTGACGTCCAGGGGCATCACCAGGGGCAGGTTGCACGCCCCCCGCCCCGCAGCGGCGAATACCGCCCTGGCCGCTTCAGGGTCGACATGCGTGTTCCATTCGGTTCGCGGCGCCGTGTTGCCCGCCACCCCGAAACATCCCCCCATGATCACCAGACGGTCGAGCAGGGTGAGCAGGCGGGGTTCCCGGTCCAGTGCCACCGCCACATTGGTCAGGGGCCCGAGAGCCACGAGCGTCACCTCCCCAGGCCGCGACCGAGCAGTGTCGATTACCAGATCGATCCCGCTTCGCTCGCTTGACCGATCCGGCGACGCAGCCGGCATGGCATGCCCGGTTCCGGTGGGTCCATGAGTCTCCGGCGTGGTCTTGAGGGGGCGCGCCATCGGTCGGTCGCAACCCGGGGCCGTTTCCACATCGCAGCGTCCTGCCAGGTCCAGCACGGCGGCCGTGTTGGAGACCACCGCATCGAGGGGAACGTTGCCTGCCACGCAACTGGCACCCAGCAGGTCGATCTCGGGGGATGCCACGGCGTAGAGCAGGGCCAGGGAATCGTCGATTCCGGTGTCGACATCCAGTAGGACAGGTACGGACATCAATCCCCTCTCTTCCTGATCAGGCCGGTGGCGAGCGTAATAGCGGCTGGGAACGCGCCCAGCACGGTAACCCAGCTTCTGGTCGCTTCCGCTCCTACGGCATCGACGAGGAACCCGGTGAGCGCCGACCCGATCGCGATGCCGATGCCTGCCGCGGCAGCGACCCATGAATAGGCCTCGGTCCTCCGATCGAACGAGGTCGTGGCGGCGACCAGCGAGTTCGCTTGAATCAGGTTCGGAGAGGTCCCTAGACCGGCGACCGCAGCAGTGACCATGAACCACGCGATGCCATCGCCCAACCCGTAGGGGATCAGGACCGCTAGCAACCAGAGGGTTGCCTTCCGGTGCGCGGAGACGAGGTCGCCTGAAGCCAGACGTCCGACGACGAGCGCTGCCATCAGGCTCGCGCCCGCATTGAGAGGGAAGATAACGGCTGACCAGGCCGGGTAACCGAGTTCGGCTGTGTATGCCACCACCGTGACCATCAGACCGCCCAGAACCATGCCTAGCCCACCGACAGAGCCGAATACCACGAGGTGGGTTGGTTTCACCCAGCTTGTGGCCTTCTTCCAGTGGGTAGCCGCGGGGGGTTCTCCGGGGAGCGCCGTCACGCCGAGCGTCCCGATCACCGCCAGGACTATCGCGGTCACCAGCGACATCGCAGCTGTGAACCACGAAGCCATGAGAGCGACGATGGAAGGGCCCACGATGAAGTTGATCTCGTCGTTGACGGACTCCAGCGCCTGCCAGCGGGTGAGGTCCGATCGCTTGGTCATTCCGGTCCAGCGCACGCGGGTGAGGGAACCAACGTTCGGTGCGGTCAGGCCTGTGACCGCCGCCAGCAGGACTATCACCCAGGAGGAAGCCGACGATCGCATCGCCGCCAGCAATCCGACGGAACCGGCCACGAAAACCGCCAGCAACATGCGGGCCATCAGCCGCTGGCCGAAGCGGTCGACCAAACGCCCGCTGATCGGTTTGGCTGCCGCCGAGGCGAGGCTGAAGCCTGCCGAAGCCGCCCCCCCTACGCCATAGGAACCGGTTATCGCCTCCCCGGCAAAAACCAGGCCCACCGGATACATGGAATTGGGGAACCGACCGATCAAGCCGAACCACAGGAGCGGCCGGGCCCCCGGTATGCGCAGCAGCGCTCGATAACCGCCCGGGCCGGTTCGCCGCCACAGCCAGGTCAGTACATGACCGTTCTGGTCAGATGGTGCGGGCGGAAGGTGGCGTGGTAGCTCGACCACAGGCGAAAGTCGACCTGAGGAATAACGAGCCGGAGGTCGGAGGGGCGGAGCGCGTTGACCGCATCCGTCAGCAGCGCGGTGGCATACAGGGTGTGGGCACGGATCTCGATCTCCTCATCGCTGTCTCTCTCGATCAACACCCCTCCGGCGATCCGTGCTGAGAGGTCAGGGCTGTACTCGAAGATCCCCATCACCTCCAGCGCCACCGGAACGATGTAGTCGGCGAAGGCGGTCATCATCGACAGGTCGGCCAGACGCCACTCTCCGGTCGATTGCAGGGCCATGTGGAGCGTCCACAAACCGAGCTGGGCGAGTTTGAGGATATGGACATCGGCGCCGCGGTAGGTGCTCGTGTCGTCGAACCGGGGGAACTCGGCCACGAGCCGCTCGAGGAGCCCATCGCCTCCCGAGTACATGGCAGGGGCACAGCTACGGACGAAGTGATGGAACCGACCCTGGTAGCTCTCGACGAGCACCTTCCCTGCTTCGTTGAGGACCTCGACCCGTTCGTCGAGCATCGGCATCTCTATGGTGCCGCGGAAGATGCGTTCGAGGTCGGGCCGGGTGATCGATGCGAGGTAGGCACCGTCGAGCAACGGAACATCGGCCGAGAGCGCCTGATGGAGGCAGGCGAACATGCCGAGGCTGTCCGACCAGGTCCGGCCTTTGTAGGCGGACTCGAACTTGAGCCCGGTGGCAAAATCCGTGAAGGCGAAGTTCAGGGTGGCCACCAGCATCGTCATGTCGATGATGTCGTCCGGGTCCGGACCCACATCGAATTCTCCGGCTGCGCCTCCGCGAGGGAAGGCGAACTCCTCGTAGGCCATCCACCTCGCCACCCGTTCCACGGCATCTCCAGAGGTGGAGACGTGTCGCGACTGCTCCACAACGGGGATCACGGACCGGAGTACCGGACCTTCCCAGTATTCACCCTTCACGATGCTCCTTCCATCCGGATGGTTTGGACGTCATTTTCACGTCGCCTCGCTCCGGCGGTAGGGGACACCGATCCCCATTGGCGGGCGGATCTTCTGATGCGCGAGGGAGAGGACCAGGAGCGTGGTCAGATGGGGGGCGAATCCGACGAACTCGGACGGGACGATCCCGAAACCGAGGAACCACCAACCCAATCCCACTGCGGCGACCACATAGCCGAAGGTTGCGCCGCGGTTACCCGCCCGCACCGCGCGGATGGCAAGAAGGGCGAACAACACCGACCCTACGATGAGAAGGGCTGTCATCGTGGTCTCCTGGCGGGTGCGCAACGCGTCGGTGAACCCGAAGAGCAGTGCTCCGAGGCTGAGACGGCCCGGCATCCAGTTTCCGAAGATGACGGTGGCGAGCCCGATGAATCCTCGACCGGCGACCTGGCCCTCCCGGTAGATCGAGGAGGCCACCGTGACGAGGAAGGCTCCGCCCAGACCGGCCAGAGCACCCGACACCGTCAGTGCTGCGTACCGCATCCGGTTCGGGCTGACTCCGAGAGAGTCGGCGGCAGCCGGGGTCTCGCCGCAGGCGCGGAGCCTTAGGCCGAAGCTGGTCCGGAAGAGGACCCACCACGAGCCGACCACCAGGCCCGCTGCCAGCACGGTGAGGAGGGAGACGCCCGTGGTCATACCCAGGACGATTTCGGCGACATCGGAGAGGACGGGAATCTCGAGCTGGGCAACCGGGTCCAGTATCCCGGTCAGGCCCGGAACCGAGATGTTCGAGATCTGGCCTACGTGGGGAGATTGGCTGATGCCCCCGCCAGGCGTGCCTTCGAAGAAGATCGACGAGAGGAAGCGTCCCAGTCCCAGCGCGGCCACGTTGATGGCGATGCCCGACACTGCCTGGTCCACCCCGAACGACACCGTCATCAGGGCGTGGAAGGCGCCGAACAGTGCTCCCCCGGCCACGGCAGCCAGCACACCGACCCAGGGAGTCCACTGGTAACCGGCCCAGGCCCCCATCCAGGTCCCGATGATCATCATGCCCTCGAGACCGATGTTGAGAACGCCACATCGTTCCGCCCAGAGCCCGCCGAGACCGGCGAGCGCGATCGGTACTGCGAAACGGAGGGAAGCGCTGACCGCTCCACGCGAGAGTAGGTCCGGTGTACGAGCCACGTCGGCGACCACC
>JAGWAN010000056.1:0-14990 GCA_021296345.1 Acidimicrobiia bacterium
GCGTCCGTGGGGAGCGTCATGGTCTTGGCCTGGGGAAAGAGCGTAAATGATCGCGGTGCGGGCGTCGGCGGCGACCATGTGGATTTTGGTGGTTAACCCTGCTCGGGAGCGTCCGATGGCCTGGGGGCCATGTTTTCGTAAAGCGCCGGACCCGTCGGGATGGACCTTGACTGATGTGCTGTCTAACCCCAGAACTTGGGGGTTGATGAGTTGTTCTTGTTGTAGGCGTTCGAACACCTGGGTGAGGACTCCGCTGTGGGCCCAGCGGCTGAACCGCATGTAGATGGTGTGCCAGGGTCCGAACCGGGAGGGAAGCGCCCGCCATTTGCAGCCCTGTTCGAGTATGTGGAGGATGCCGTTGAGGGCGTCCAGGTTGGATACTTTGACGTTGCCGCGCTGTTTAGGGAACGCGTCTGCTATACGTTTGTATTGTTCTTGTGTCAGTTCCATACGTTAAGTATACTGTCCTGGCACCACACCCCCCAGCATTTAGAGTGAACACGCCCTAGCTAACGCTTCTTCTTGGGCGGCCACTTGCCTTGGCTCTTCAACTTCTCCCGCTTGGCAGCGAGAAGCCGGGCGGCGTCCTCGAGGCCCATCCCGGCTACGGAGTCCTCTCGAACCGAGACGTTCACGGAGCCATCGGTCAGGTAAGGCCCGTACCGCCCGGTCCTGACCACCATCTCGCCCCCGGACTCCGGGTCCTTGCCCAGCTCTTTCAGAGGTGGCGCTGCCCGACCGCGTCGGCGCGTCTTCGGCCGGTTCATCACCGTCACCGCCTCTTCCAAGGTGATGCCGAAGAGCAGTTCCTGATTATCCAGGTTCCTGTATTCGGTGCCCATCTTCAGATAGGGTCCGTAGCGTCCCAGACCCGCCAGGATGGTCTGGCCGGTGTCAGGATGATCCCCCACCGGGCGCGGCAGGGAAAGCAGGCGCAGGGCGTCCTCCAGGCTCAGCGAGTCCAGTTCCATGCCGGCCAGCAGTGAGGTCCGCCTGGGCTTCTGACGGGACCCGGTGACCTGCTTGCCGAGCTGCACGTAGGGGCCGTAGCGTCCGTTGCGGGCCAGGACGGTCAGACCCGAAGCGGGATCGGTACCCAGGATCTTGTCGCCCGAAGGAGCGTCCAGGAGTTCGAGGGCTTTCTCAAGGGTCAACTCGTCCGGCGGCAGGCCTTCGGGTATCGAGGCTCGATCCTCGCCCCGCGCGAGATACGGGCCGTACCTTCCCACCCTCGCCACCACCTCCGCGCCGGACCGGTCCTCCCCGATGCGTATGAAGAGGCTGCGCGGGTCGATCTCCTTGACCCGGTCGGTGGCGATCAATTCCAGCAGGCCGGGGGATCCGTTCCCGTGGAAGAAACGACTCAGCCAGGGAACCTTTCGCTCCTCCCCCCGGGCGATCTTGTCGAGGTCGTCCTCCATGCGGGACGTGAAACCGTAGTCGACCAGGTGGTCGAAGTGGCGCTCCAGTAGCTCGGTGGTAGCGAAAGCCGTCACCGACGGGACGAGCGCGGTTCTCTTCTTGAACACGTAGTCGCGTTCGATGATCGTGGAGATGGTGGAGGCGTAGGTAGACGGCCTACCGATCCCTCTCTCCTCGAGTTCCTTGATCAGGGAGGCCTCGCTGTAGCGGCTCGGCGGCTCCGTGCCATGTTCCTTGGCAAGAGCGTCCCCGGCGGTGACCTGCTGGTCTATCTCGAGCCGGGGAAGGTGCCGTTCCCGGTCAGCCTGGGCATACACCTTCAGGAAGCCGGGGAACCGGATGGTGAGGCCCGACGCCTCGAACTCCACGTCCGTTCCGCTATCGAGCGTGGTTCCCGCCCGAACCCTGGTGGACTCGCCGCGGGCCGGCGCCATCTGCGAGGCCAGTGTCCGGGCCCAAACCAGCTGGTAGACCAGATGCTGGTCTCGGTCGGGCACCAGCCCCACCACTTCCTCGGGCGTCTTCCACCGGTCGCCGGCGGGCCGGATGGCCTCGTGCGCCTCCTGCGCGTTCGCCACCTTGGCGGTGTACCGGATGGGTCCGGAGGGTAGGTACTTGTTGCCGAACCGCTTCGCGATCTCGGAGCGGGCCGTTGTCAGGGCGGTCTCGGACAGGGTGATGCTGTCGGTGCGCATGTAGGTGATGAAGCCGCCCTCGTAGAGGGATTGGGCGGCTCGCATGGTCCGGCCCGGCTCGAACCGCAGCCTGGTGGAGGCCTCTCGCTGGAGGGTCGAGGTCCGGAAGGGGGCATGAGGCTTGCGGGTATAGGGCTTGCGGTCCACCGACCGGATCCGCAACCGGGAGCCCTCAATCGCCCGGGCGAGTTCGGCCGACCGATCCTCATCGAGGAGTACGACCCTAGCGGATTTGAGGTTCCCCCTGGAGTCGAAGTCCTTGCTGCCGGCTGGACGCACGCCGTCGACGGCTACCAGATGGGCCTGGAAATCCTCTTCCTCCCGGCTGATGAGCCGGGCCTCCACGTTCCAGAAACTCGCCGATCTGAACGCGATCCGCCGGCGTTCCCGCTCCACCAGGAGCCGCACCGCCACGCTCTGGACCCGCCCTGCGGAGAGACCCCTCCTGACTTTGCGCCACAGCACCGGCGACACGCCGTATCCCACCAGCCGGTCCAGGGTTCGGCGGGCTTCCTGGGCGTCGACCCGGTAGCTGTCGATCGTGCGGGGGTTGGCCAGGGCATTCCTGATCGCGCCCGGCGTGATCTCGTGAAACACCATCCGGTGGGTAGGGACCTTGGGCTTCAGCACCTCGGTGAGGTGCCAGGCGATGGCCTCCCCCTCTCGGTCCTCGTCGGTTGCCAGGTAGAGCTCGGATGCCTCCTTGGCCGCTTTCCGCAGCTTGGTGACGATCCGGCGCCGGTCGCTGGGAACGATGTACAGGGGATCGAAATCGTTGTTTACATCGACTCCCCAGTTCTTGGCCCACGGCTCGTCGCGATATTTGGCAGGGATCTGGTTGGCACGGTTGGGTAGGTCGCGGATGTGCCCCTGGCAGGATTCCACCCTGTAGCCCCTTCCCAGGTAGCCCCCGATGGTCTTGGCCTTGGCATTGGATTCGACGATTATGAGCGGCGTTGCCATGAAGTCTTAATATCCTCATTCTGTCGGGCTTGTCAAAACGGGCCGGTCGCAAACGGCCGGTCGGCCCGGCGAAAGTGCCCGAGCCCACTGGCTACGAGCGTACCCGGATGGTGCGCCACGACATAGGAGGGCGCTGAAAAAGCCCTTGCAAAGGGGTCGCCCGCTAGCGACCAGTGCTAAGCCAAGTACTTGACAAACCGGCGACCCCGCTAGATTCACTTTTCAGTACCCTCCTAGAGGACGACCATAGAACTATTACGTAGAGGCGCTTTCGCCAGGCTTTGGTGGGCAAGCGCCGCCTCCTCGTGGGGCGACTGGATCACGTTTTTTGCCACGCTCGCGCTGGCCGATCACATTGGCGGCAGCACCGCGGTCCTGGTGCCCCTGGTGAGCCGGATCATTCCCAGCCTGCTTCTGGGATCCCTGGCGGGTGTGCTGGCCGATCGATTGGACCGCAAGTGGACGATGGTGCTCTCCGATGGCGGGCGCGCGGTGGTCGTGCTCTGGCTGATACTGGCCAACGATCTGGTCACCATCGCCATTATCTCTTCGATTCTCGAGATCCTGACCATGGTTCGGCAACCGGCCCGGGAGGCGGCTGTTCCCACCCTGGTCAATACCGAACAGCTGGTGAAGGCCAATAGCTTTTCGGCCGCCGCCGCCTACGGGACCGCTCCGATCGGTGCGGCCACCTGGTCGGGCGTGGCCGCCCTCTACGCGCTGGCGGGTGCGGTGGGTCCGATCGACCGGGCCCCCGACCTGGCCTTCGCCCTGGACTCCGTGACTTTCCTGGTCTCCGGGGCGATCGTGGCCACCATCGCCATCCCCAAGCCGACGCTCGCCGAGGGGAGGGAAGCTGGGGACGGGCAGGGTAAGAACTGGAGGCAACCCTTGCGCGATCTGGTCGAGGGCTTTGCCTTCGTCACCCGGACACGTACCGTCCGCCGGGTCGTGTTCGGGATGGCGGTGGCCCTGTTCGGCGGGAGCGCTCTGCTGCCCCTGGGCCAGTCGTTCGCCAGAACCGTCCTGAGCGGAGGCGATACAGGGTTCGGAGTGCTGGTCACCGCCCTGGGCGTCGGCGTGGGTGTGGGCATGATGGGGGTAGCCGTGTTCAGCTCCGACCGGACCCGTTTCGACCTGACCTACGCGCTGAGCCTGGGCCTGGCCGGTGCGGCCATCGCGCTGGCAGCTTTCGCCCAGACCATCATCGGCGCCGCCGGATGGGTGCTGGTCGGTGGGATCGGGACCGGCGTGGCCTATGTGACGGGCTTCACGCACCTCCATGGCGAGGTGGACGACACGCTCCGAGGGCGCACCTTCGCAGCCCTGTTCACACTCGTCCGCATGGCCATGCTGGCCTCCTTCGCATTGGCGGTGGTGGTGGCCAACGCTCTGGACGGCATCTTTCCTGCGCCGTTCGACAGCGGCATCCGGAACCTGTTCGGAATCTCCGGCATCCTGATCCTGGGCACGGGGTCGTTGTTGATCATTGCCATCCGGTCGGCTCTCCTCAAACCGGATGTCCCGCCCGAGGTGCGCCGCTCGATCCGGGATACCTCCCGTGCGTTCGGCCTGATGAGGGGCCGTCGGGGCGACTCCGAGTACCGCGATTGAACGGGTACAAGGCCGCGAGGATGTAGACCAGTGAACCGCTACATCGCGATTGAAGGCATTGACGGCGCCGGCAAAACTCATGCGCAAGCGGTGGTCGCTGAACGTATTGAGTCCGCGGGCCATGAGGTGGTACGCGTGCAGGAGCCGGGTGGAACTTCGCTTGGCAAGGCACTTCGCCGCTTAGTGCTATTCCGTGATGGGCTGGACGCGTGGACGGAGGCCCTCTTGTTTGCGGCAGATCGGGCGCAACTCGTGGCCGACGTGATCGGTCCGGCTCTGACGCGGGGCGCCTGGGTGGTCAGTGACCGGTCCGTGTATTCCTCGCTGGCGTATCAGGGTGCCGGACGGCAACTGGGTGTGGATTTGGTTCGAAGGATCAACGAGCCAGGACTCAAGGATGTCTGGCCCGGTCTTGTCATCCTTCTCCGTGTTGGCGTAGAAACCGGACTCGATCGGCAGGCATGGGCAGATCGTAGAGGTATACAAGGGCAGCTTAAGTTTGATCAGATGAGTTTGCCACTCCACGCCACGGACCGGATCGGGTTAAGTGGCACGGGATTCCTCTCTGTCGTTCGAGAGGCCTTCGACGATCTCGCGCAACAGGAGCTGGAGCGCTTCGCAGTTGTCGACGCAGAATGCCCGCTTGATGAGGTGACCAAAGTTCTCCTAGCGGTTGTGGAGGCCGCTCTTTGACGGGGTACGACGTACGGACCGGCGCCGGAATCATCGGCCATCGGGCCACCCTGGACGCGCTGGGCGCCGAGGCGACGTCTCCGGTCCATTCCTACCTTTTCGCCGGACCGTCCGGTGTCGGAAAGGCCACCGTGGCCCTTGCCTTCGCGGCGGCGTTGGTGAGCCGGTCGGAGGCCGACAGGGATCGGGTGATGCGGAAGAGCCATCCCGATGTGGTGATGATCGGACCCGAGGGTCGTGCCGGTTTCGGGGTCGGTCAGTCCCGGCAAGCGATCACCGCGGCCAGCCTGCGGCCGGTGGAGGCCCACCGGAAGGTGTTCATTCTTGACGAGGCTTCGACGATGACGGAGGCAGCGGCCAACGCCCTGCTCAAGACGCTGGAAGAGCCGCCGCCCCGGACCGTGTTCGTCCTGGTCGCCGAGTCGGCCGACGACCTCCCGCCTACGGTGGCGAGCCGTTGCCGCTTGGTCCACTTCGGGCGAGTCCCGGAGGGAGAGCTGGCCGTCGCGCTGGCGGAACGAGGCGCGGATGCGGACAGGGCGACGATGATCGCCCGGATCGCCGGGGGAAGGCCGGGTCTTGCCTTGGACCTGGCGAAGGGTGACAAGGCGGCGGCGTTCCGGCAGTCGTGGCTGGCGGTTCCGGGTCGACTCCCGTCCCAACCCGGCCATGGTTTCCGTCTGGCCGAGGAAATGCTGAAAGCGCACGAGCCGCTCCTGGAAGAGATCAAGACCCGCCGCGATCAGGAGATCAAGGCCCTCAAGTCACGCGGGCTCCCGGTACCGAAGGCGTTGCGCGACAGTTACGATCGCGCCTTGCGACGGTCCGGCATGTCCTTGCTGGTGGCCGGCTTGGATATGCTGGCCTCCTGGTACCTGGACGCGGCGTCCGTCCAGCACGGTGGGCCGGTCCGCAACCCGGACGTGCCGAGGACCGAGTTGGCGAAGGTGCCGGCTCGTCCGGCGGCCCGCTCGGCGGAATTGGTGATCGATGCGGGCGTCCAGCTCCGGCAGAACCAGCGCCCCAGGCTGGTGCTGACCTGGCTCTTCAACCGCCTCGCCGACGGTGCTCAGCCCTGATTGTCCACGTTCCCGGCACACACCGACGCGCCAGGCCCCTCAATCCCATCATTGCGGGGCGGCCCCCTTCACCCGGTGCGTGCGTTGGATGTTGTCATTGGGATCATCTGACATTACATTGATGTCATGCAAGTCGATTGACTTCCAGCCGACCAAGGAGTCCGCATGAGCCAAATCACCGCCCGGGTTCCCAACGAGCTTGTTGAGGCGCTGGATGCGGCCGCTGCGGGGTTGAAGCGCAGCCGGGCCGACATCATTCGCCAGGCCGTGGAACGCTATCTGGAGGACTATGAGGATCTCGAGGTGGCCCTCGAGCGCCTGCGAGATCCAGCCGACCCAGTGCTCGATTGGGACCGGGTCAGAAATGAGCTGCTCGGTTCGGATTGAAGGAGCGCGACCCGAGCATGAGGGATGGCGCAGAAGGCGTAGTCGATGGCCGCATACTCGGTTCGGATTAAGCGCAGCGCGGCCCGAGACCTGGCAAAGATTGGCAGCCGGGATCGTGAGCGCATCGTGTACGCCATCGATCTCCTCGGCGAGCAACCGCATGCTGGCCACCCTCTGAAGGGAGGTTTGCGGGGCCTTCGCCGCGTACGCGTCGGTGATTACAGGGTGGTGTACGAAGTACTCGACAATGAACTGGTGGTCCTTGTTGTTCGGGTCGCACATCGCCGGGAGGTTTATCGCCGCCTTTAGAACGGCAGCCATGGAGAATCGGGCGCGGCGATTACGATGGGTGGGTGGATGTGACTCAAGTGGCCAAGACGAGGTAGAAGGATGAGTATCGGCAACCCGTACATCTCGCCGGAGCTGTACGAATACATCCTGGCCACCTCTCTCCGGGAGGATGACCTGGGCCGTGATCTCCGGGAGGTGACCGCGCGCCTACCCGAGTCCAACATGCAGATCTCGCCGGACCAGGGCCAGTTCATGGGGATGCTGGTGAAGCTCATGGACGCCACCCGGATCATCGAGGTCGGGGTGTTTACCGGCTACAGCAGCCTCTGCATGGCCCGGGCGATGCGAGATGAAGGCACTCTGGTGGCTTGCGACATCAGCGTGGAGTACACCGACGTAGCCCGCCGCTACTGGGCGCGGGCGGGCGTGGTGGACCGGATCGATCTGCGGATCGGCCCCGCCATCGAAACGCTGGACGGCTTGATCCGGGAAGGAAGGGCTGGCGAGTTCGACCTGGCCTTCATCGACGCCGACAAGGGGAACTATCCCGGGTACTACGAGCGCTGCTTGTCCCTGTTGCGCTCCGGCGGGCTGATGATCCTGGACAACATTCTCTGGAGCGGGCGGGTAGTCGACCCTGCCGACACCGGCCGGCAGACCTCCATTCTCCGGGATCTGTCCGCCTACGTCGGTCGGGATAGTCGGGTCGTCGACACAACGCTCCTGCCGGTGGCGGACGGCCTGCTCATGGCCCGCAAGGCCTGACGACAACCGCCGCCCTCGGATGCCGGGAGCCGGACCAGCACAGGTGGGGGAGGCTCCTCGGCCTACCCTCTGGTTATGAAGATCGGCTCCGTCATTCGTCCCCCCGAAGGTGGCGAGGTCAGCTGGACGCGGTTCCGGGCCGGGGTGGCCCTGCTGGCCCTGGTGCTCGTTCTCGGCACGATGGGCTATGTCCTGTTGGGACTGCCGTGGCTCGACGCCCTCTACCAGACCGTTATCACCATCTCGACGGTCGGCTACCGGGAGCTGGGTACGTTCGGTACTCGCTACCAGGTATTCACGATCCTTTTGATCCTGCTCGGGACCGGCACCGCCCTGTATACCCTCGGGGTGCTGATCGACACCATGTTCGAGGCCAGGATTACGGGACATTTCCGGAGGCGAAGGATGAGACGACGAATCGATCGGTTCAGTGGACACGTGATCCTGTGTGGCTTCGGCCAGGTCGGGGAGGCGATCTGCGAGGAGATGACCCGGAGTGGCAGGCAGGTTGTCATCGTGGACCGGTCGCTCCATGACCGGGTGGACGATTCGTTTGAGATCCCGGTGGTGCAAGGCGATGCCACCGATGACGCCGTCCTGCAGTGGGCGGGCCTGAAACGAGCCCGAACCCTGGTCCTGGCCCTCGACTCCGACGTAGACAACCTGTTCGTGGCGCTGACGGCTCGGTCGACAAACCCCGAGATCTTCATTGTGGCAAGAGCCAACCACCGGGCGGCCATCGGCAAGCTGCGACAGGCCGGTGCCGACCGGGTGGTGAACCCCCACCAGATCGGCGGGGCGCACATGGCGGCCCTGGTGGCACAGCCCGAGGTGGTGGACTTCCTCGACGTGGTGATGAGGGACGGTGAGTTCGAGGTCCGGATGGCGCATTTCGAGATCGCTTCGCGCTCGCAACTCGCCGGTCGCGCTCTGGGAGAAGCGGGTATCCGGCGCCGGACCGGAAGCACCATCCTGGCGATCCGGCGCGGCGAGACCTTCCTGACCAACCCGGATAGGCAGTTCGTCCTGGAACCCGGGGACATCATCATCGCGCTGGGCACCGAGGACCACCTGCGCCAGCTTCAAACCCACACGACCGGGACTTGACCCATCCCTACGGCCGCTCTCCGAGGGCCTCTCGGCAGGATTGTCTGGGTGGCGCTGTGGCCGTTGGCGAGGGTTCTGGCCGCCTGGTTCCCGTATTCGGTGGTCCGTAGGGCTCGGTTGCCGAAGGGTCCGTTCGTAGCGGTCATCAACCACTTCTCGTTGCTCGATCCGCCGATCGCGGGTCTGGCCATACGCCGGCCCGTACGGTTCCTGGCCCTCGACGAGATCTGGGGTGTCCACCGGGCCCTCGATGCGGTGCTCGTGCTCTTCGATTCCATTCCGGTCTCCAGGTCTGACCGTCAGGCGGTCGGGGCGTTGAGAGCGGCACTCCGTCACCTGGAGTCGCGTCACCCCATCGGGGTGTTCCCGGAGGGCCGCCGGGTGGCGGTCTGGGGGGAGATGCCGCTCAAGACCGGCGCGGCCTGGTTGGCTATACGGGCCTCGGTTCCGGTCGTCCCCGTGGCCATCTGGGGGAGCCAGCACGCTATGCCGATGGACGGGATGAGGATTAGGCGTGCCCCCATCCGGGTAGTGGTCGGACTACCGATTGACCCGGCGCCGTTCTTGGAACAGTCCGATCCGCTGGTAACCCTCAACGAGTCCATCCGCTCCGCCCTCGATCGGGAGCTACGCCGGCTGGAGGTCGCCTACCCGGGCCTACCGGCCGGCGAATGAGGCTGTCGGTTGCCGGCACTAGAATTGCCGGACCTGCCGGAGTAGCTCAGGGGTAGAGCAGCTCACTCGTAATGAGCAGGCCAGGGGTTCGAATCCCCTCTCCGGCTCGTATGCATCACGCGATTCGTTTGCCTGGTAGCGGGAGCTGCCCGGCCAGGTCATGGTGGCGATCACTCATGGGCAGTGGGTAGCCAGGACGGGACGGATGGCAGACAAGGTGAACTTCGAGCGGGACGCGATGCAGTACGCACATCCCCTCTACTCGGCTGCCTTGCGCATGACCCGCAACCGGGCCGATGCCGAGGACCTGGTCCAGGAGACCTTCCTGAAGGCATATCGGGGATACGGTGGTTTCCAGGAGGGGACCAACCTGCGCGCCTGGCTATACAGGATCCTGACCAATACCTTCATCAATCGATACCGGCGGCAGCAGCGCCGTCCTGACGAGGTCGATCTGGACGGGGTGGAGGGCCTTTATCTCTACAAGCGAGTAGCCACGGCCGAGACCAATCGCGCGGCGCGGTCGGCGGAGGACGAGGTGTTCGAGGCGCTGGAGGGATCGGACGTACGGCAGGCGATCGACAAGCTGCCCCTGAAGTATCGGATGCCGGTGCTGATGGCCGACCTCGAGGGATTCTCCTACAAGGAAATCGCCGGGATGCTGGAAATTCCCATCGGAACCGTGATGTCGCGGCTCCACCGCGGAAGAAGGGCGCTGCAGAAGCTATTGTGGAAGACCGCGGCGGAGCGGGGATTCCTCACCGCCGAAGGGGAAGGGGATTGATGCGTCGCAACTCGTGTTTCCGGAGAGCCCGCAGGCTCTATTCCTATCTTGATGGCGAGATAAGGGCCATCCGGAGGATCCGGATCCGACTGCACCTCAGGCGATGTCTGAACTGCGAACGCGCCTACCGATTCGAAAAACGACTGCGCGGGTTCATCCGTGAACGGGCCCGGGTCGATGCTCCTCCCGAGGTCGTGGAGCGTATTCGCCGCCTGATCCGGGAACGACACCACTAGTGGTCCCACCCCGTTTGAGAAGAATGGGGGAGTCATGGAGGACCCGAGTCCGGGCCTCCGCCACAGGCCCGTTCGGCCACATCGAGTATCCGCTTCGCCGCACCCTGGACTTCCCGGGCGACCCGGGTGTTTGCGGTCCCGGATCCGCATCTTGGTCGGTGATTTCGGACGTGGCCGCCTTCGTAGGCGGTATTAGGGCGCTGCTGATCCAGAGCGCCCATCCGGAGGTGGTCGCCGGGGTTGCCGACCACTCCCGCTACCGGGTCGATCCGCTGGGACGGCTGTCCCGGACGTCCGCCTATGTGACCGCCACCACATTCGGCGCCAGCCCTGAGGTGGAGCGCGCCGTGGAGGCGGTCCGCAGGGCCCATGCCCGTGTGGAGGGAACCTCCCATCGTGGGCGGCCCTATTCGGCAGCCGCTCCGGGCCTGTCCGCCTGGGTGCACAACGTGCTGACCGATTCGTTCCTGGCGGCCCACCGCGCGTTCGGGGCGGTTGTCCTGACTCCGACCGACGCTGACCGCTTCGTTCGGGAACAGGCCCGGATCGGGCGGATGCTGGGGGCCGAGCCCGTGCCCGAAGCGGCGGACCCGCTGTCGCGCTGGGTGGCGGATCATGGAGACCTCGCTCCGTCGCCCGGGATGCGGGCGGCGGTGGACTTCCTGGCGGATCCACCGCTGGAAAGGGTGCAGAAGGTGGGTTATCGGCTCCTGTATCTCGGGGCGGTCTCGACCATTCCGGGTCGGATCAGAGACCTGCTGGGGATCCGGCTTCGCCACAGCGCCCGTCCGGTCGGGGCTCTGGGTGTGAGGTTCCTCCGGTCGGCGCTGGGGTTCTCCCCCTCCTGGAACCTGGCACTGATCCGCACGGGCTGCACTGTTCCCGAAGGAGTGTTCCGCCAACCCCTCCCCGTCGACATCCCGCCCGGCTGGCGCCCACCCGACCGCTGACCGCTGACCGCTGACCGCTGACCACTGATCGTGAGGCTGGTACAATCGACTCCATGGCAGGAGCGACGCGGACCGGGGCACTTACGGGGCCTATCGCCTGGTTGATCGCGGGGTTGGTCCTATGCGCCTGCCTGGTTGCTACCCCCCTCACTGCCGGTGCGGGCCAGGAGTCGCAAGCCCAGGCGGCGGATGCGCCCGTGCCCGCTGTTCCGGTTCCCGACGATCCGCCTGCGCAACCCGAACCCGAATGGTCTTACCGGTTCCTCGTACCGGCGACACTGTTACTCGGTACCGCCGCGGTTGTGGGCGCAATCATCATGTACTTCGTGAGGGTCACCAAGAACCGCTACCGCGTGCTCAGGTGAGACCGCCGAGCCCGCACAGAGGCCGGCTTCCATAGGCCCTGGGCTGATGCAAACCGAGTACCAGGACCAAACACTGCGTGTAGCCGGATACCTGGCGGGCGCCTATCCACTGGCTGGAAGCTATCACCTGGCCGACCTCGAAGCGATGGCTCCCACGCTGGTTCGCCGGGCGGGCGCCATGGTCGAGGAGGAGACCGGCTTCAGCGGCCCGGGCGAGCCCGGCGTGATGATTATCGACCGGCTCACCTGGGTTGAGCGCAATCTGGCTTTCTTCGCCGAGTTGCTGCGTCCTGTGGAGGAGCAGTTGGAGGATCATGCCGAGGAGACCGGGTCGGGCGATCGCCTTGCCGGGCTTCTGATGGCGATTGAGACCGGAGCCGTTCTGGGCTTACTGTCCCGGCGCGTCCTGGGCCAGTACGAATTGCTACTGCCATCCGACGGTCGGGCGGATCAGATCTGCCTTCCCGCCCCCAATATCTTGGAGATGGAGAGGAAGTTCCAGCTCCGTCCCGGCGATTTCCGGTTCTGGGTGGCTCTTCACGAGGTCACCCACCGGCTCCAGTTCGTGGGTGTTCCCTGGCTTCGCGAGTACTTCCTGGGTCTGGCCGGCACCCTGGTGTCCCTGTCCACACCCGAGGATCCGTCGCGCTTGGAGATCCTCCTGTCCCGGGCACGCAAGGCCATCATGGAAGGCAGCCCGCCCGTGGGGGAGGCCGGGGTGCTGGGCTTGATGGCTACTCCCGCCGAGTTGGAACATCTCGACCGCGTGCAAGCCCTCATGTCGTTGGTCGAGGGTCACGGGCATGTGGTGATGGACCGGATCGGGCAGCGACAACTGGTCACATGGAAACGGATGTCCGATCTCTTCACCCGGCGCAGGCAGAATCCCCGCGTGGCGGCCCTGCTGCGCCTGTCAGGGTTGGAGATGAAGCTGCGCCAGTACGACGAGGGGCGCGAGTTCATCCTGGCCGTGGAGGAGCGGGCCGGATGGTCGGCGGTGAATCGAGCCTGGGAGTCGCCCGAGACCCTGCCCACCAGAGCGGAGATCAAGGCGCCCGAGGCGTGGTTGGCTCGCGTCGCATAGAACGACTCGGTTCCGAGGTCGTCACTCTGGCCGGCCAGGCTCTCGGAGACGACCCCAGCCGGCTGGTGGTGGCTCTGAGCGGCGGCGCCGACAGCGCGGTCCTGGCGTGGGCGCTCCAGGAGTGGGGCAGGAATCCCCGAGCCGTACATGTTCACCATGGCTGGCCGGGTTCTGACCGGATGCAGTCTGCCGCCAGTGCTGTCGCGGACCGGCTCAGCCTCGAGTTGGCCGTAGTCAGGGTGGACACCTCCCGGCCGGGTTCGCCCGAGGCTGTAGCCCGCCAGGCCCGCTACGGGGCTCTCGAGCGTCAACTGGGCGCCGGGGAACGTATCGCCACCGGCCATACGCTCGACGACCAGGCCGAGACGGTCATTGGAAACCTCTTGTGGGGATCCGGCCTGGACGGGCTGAGGGGCATCCACCGGTACCGTCCCGGTCTGGTGCGTCCCCTGCTCGACGTGAGCCGGACCCAGACTCGTGAGTTGGCTGCCCTGCTCGGATTGCCGTTCACGGACGACCCGGCCAATCAGGACGTTTCCTACCGGCGGATCAGGATCCGGCGCGCACTGGCCGGGTGGGAGCGCACCTTGGCCCCCGGAATCGGCCGGAGGCTGGCCGATCTGGCCGGGCTGGTCGAGACCGACCTGGCCTTCCTGGAGAGGGCGAGCGCGTTCGGCAAGGTGGAGAGCATTGGAGGATCGGTGCGGGTCGCGGCCGGTGAGATACGTACCTTGCCGCCGGCCCTGGCGGCCCGGGTGGTCCGGCGGGCCCTGCGCACGCTCGGTGAGGGATACCCGGGCGTCCGGCGCGACGTGGATGTGGTGCTGAAGGCGGCCGTGGACGGGAAGGAGGGTCGCGTCTCAGGAGGGCACCGGGTGGCCCGCGTGGGCGCTTACGTGATGATCGGCGCCGAGGACCGGCCTGGCGATCCGCCGACCATGCCCTTGCCGATGGGGGGAGCAACCCGGTGGGGCGCCTGGAACTGGGAGGTCCGCGGGCATCCCGGGCGGCCCGAAGCCTTTCCTCTGTCCCGGTGGCGCCAGGTCTTCGATGCCCGGGCCCTGCCCTGGAGCGAGGCGATGGTCCGGTCGGTAGAAGTCGATGACCGGATCGCCATGGCCCGGGGAGGCAAGCGGGTGGTGGACGCGCTGTCCGAGGCCTGTATCCCCCGGGCCGAGCGGGAGGGATGGCCGGTGCTGGCGATAGGCGGTGAGGTGGTGTGGGTGCCCGGAGTTCGCCGAGCTTATCGTGGCTGGGTCGACGAGGATACGATGGGGTACGTCTTAGTGGAAGCGACGAGGGAGGAGCGGTGGAAGCCGGTCGGGTCTTGATCAGCGAGGAGGAGATCGCTCACCGTCTGCGTGAGATGGGTGAGGAGATATCCCGTGACTACCACGGCGAGAGGCTGCTCGTAGTGGGTGTGCTACGGGGGGCTTTCATGGTGATGGCCGACCTGGCCCGGCATATCAGCATCCCGGTGGAGTTCGACTTCATGGCGGTGTCCTCGTACGGCTCGAGTACCAAGACTTCGGGCGTGGTGCGGATCCTCAAGGACCTGGATGAGGAAATCGCCGACCGCCACGTTCTCCTGGTGGAGGACATCGTGGATTCGGGTCTTACCCTCGATTACTTGTTGCGAACCCTCCGGTTGAGGAACCCGAGCTCGATCGAGTTGGCCACGCTGTTGCTGAAGGAGGGGACACGACAGGTCCCGGTCGAGGCCAGATACGTAGGCTTCCGGATCGCCCCCGAGTTCGTGGTGGGCTACGGCTTGGACTTCGACCATCTCTATCGCAATCAACCCTACGTCGGGGGACTAGACGAGCATGCGCGATAGAACGTCGCGGGCCTGACTACGTCGGAGGGTTCACCCCCCGTGG
>JAGWAN010000056.1:15013-25591 GCA_021296345.1 Acidimicrobiia bacterium
TGGAGAACGCGAACCTCCGCTACGCCACGATACCGGTCGAACCGGGTCTCTCGCCGCGCCACGGCAGCAAAATGGGGAAGGGAAATTGAGTAAGACCACCCGCACCATCGTTCTTTACGGTCTCGTGGTGATGGCTCTCGTGCTGCTGGGTCAGCGGTTTCTGGACCCGGCATCCGAATCGGGTGAGATCGATCTGACCGTATTCGAACAGCTGGTGGAGAGCGGCTCCGTAGCCGAAGCGACCATCCTCGAGCGTTCCAATGCCATCCAAGGCGAGCTGGCTCCAGGTACAACCGTCCCGGACGTGCCGACCGAATTCCGCGTTCTCTACCCGGCCGAGTACGAGGGATCCCTTACCGAACTGCTACTCAGCAACGATGTCACGGTGATCATCGATCCGGAACCCGCCAGTTTCTGGGAGTTGATAGTCGGATTCCTGCCGTGGCTCCTGATCTTCGGTTTCATGATCTTCGTGATCATGCAGATGCAGAGCGGTGGGAGCCGGATCATGCAGTTCGGCAAGGCGAAGGCAAAGCAGGTGACCAAGGACCAGCCCAAGGTCACTTTCGAGGATGTAGCCGGGCTCAAGGAGGCCATCGAGGAGCTTGGCGAGATAAAGGACTTTCTGGAGTCCCCGCAGAAGTTCCGTGCGATGGGAGCCAAGATTCCCAAGGGAGTACTCCTCTACGGGCCTCCCGGTACCGGCAAGACCCTCCTCGCCCGGGCGGTAGCCGGTGAGGCCGGCGTGCCGTTCTTCTCGATCTCCGGGTCGGACTTTGTCGAGATGTTCGTGGGCGTGGGAGCCAGCCGGGTCCGTGACCTCTTCGAGAAGGCGAAGGCGTCGGCGCCGGCGATCATCTTCATCGATGAGATCGATGCGGTGGGACGGCACCGGGGCGCCGGCCTCGGTGGAGGCCACGACGAGCGGGAGCAGACGCTGAACCAGCTTCTCGTAGAGCTGGACGGTTTCGACGTGGCCAGCGGCGTCATCGTGATCGCCGCTACCAACCGGCCCGACATCCTTGACCCCGCCCTGCTCCGGCCGGGCCGTTTCGACCGCCAGGTCGTGGTCGATCGTCCTGATCTCAGGGGCCGGAGGGCCATCCTTGATGTCCACGCCAAGGGCAAGCCGGTCTCCGAGGATGTGGATATGGATACCATCGCCAGGCAGACCCCCGGATTCACGGGCGCCGATCTCGCCAACCTGATCAACGAAGCCGCCCTGTTGGCGGCGCGCCGTGACAAGGAGATGGTCGAGCCCAGCGAACTCGAGGAGGCCATCGACCGCGTGATCGCCGGTCCCGAGCGCAAGAGCCGGGTGATGAGCGATCACGAGAAGAGGGTCACCGCTTATCACGAGGGCGGACATGCCCTGGTGGGTTTCGCCCTGCCCAACGCCGACCCGATCCACAAGGTGACCATCATCCCCCGCGGGCGAGCGGGTGGTTACACGCTGGCGCTCCCGACGGAAGACCGCAACTACATGCGCCGTTCGGAGCTAACCGACCAGCTGGCGATGCTGATGGGGGGGCGGGCCGCCGAGGAGATCATATTCGTCGATCCGACCACCGGTGCTTCCAACGACATCGAAAAGGCCACCGAGCAGGCCCGGCGAATGGTCATGGAGTACGGGATGAGCGACGAGCTCGGTCCCATGAAATATGGGAAGAACCACGCCGAAGTCTTCCTGGGCCGGGATTATTCGAGCCAGCAGGACTATTCCAACGAGGTGGCGGCTGCGATCGACGACGAGGTACGGGCACTGCTCGGCCAAGGCCATGACGAGGCCAGGCGGATACTCACCACCCACATCGACGCGCTGCACCGGCTGGCCGACCGGCTGATCGAGGTCGAGACCCTGGCGGCCGACGAGATCGTCGAGATTCTCTCCGACGTACCCAAATGGGAAGCCATGCATGGCTCGGATCCCCGGATCCAGGCACCGGCCGGCAGTCCGGGGCTGGTGGAGGGGGTGGCGGCCGCGAGGGCCACCGATCCCATCTCGCGCTGATCGTGCGCAGCCCGGGGATCGACCAGGCTGCGATCCGCGACGCCGTGCGACAGATACTGGCGGCGATCGGCGAGGATCCAGGGCGGGAGGGCCTGACCGAGACCCCGATGCGGGTGGCTCGCATGTATGCCGAGGTATTCGACGGCATCCAACGCGATCCCAGGGAGGATCTGTACCGGGTGTTCGTGGCCGACCAGCACGAGGAGATGGTGCTGGTGCGCGATATCCCGTTCTATTCGATGTGCGAGCACCATCTACTCCCCTTCTACGGCACCGCCCACGTGGCCTACGTGCCGGATGGCCGCGTGACCGGGCTCTCCAAACTGGCGCGGCTGGTGGACGGTTTTGCCCGGCGGCCCCAGATGCAGGAGAGGCTTACCACCCAGGTGGCCGATGCCCTCGTGGAGGTTCTGGCGCCACGGGGTGCACTGGTGGTCGTAGAGGCTCGACACCTATGCATGGAGATGCGCGGGGTGGAGAAACCGGGCGCGGTCACCCAGACCTCGGCGGTGCGGGGACAGTTCCGGCGCAGCGCCGCCACCCGGGCCGAGGCGTTCTCGCTGATCAACCGAGGCCGCGTATGACGCGACCGAGGTGGCACGTCCGAGGTGCTGTCCTCGACCCGAACCAGGGCACCGTGATCATGGGGGTGGTCAATGCCACGCCCGACTCCTTCTCGGACGGGGGGCGTTGCCTGTCTGAGGACTCGGCGGTCGCCTTGGGTCTCCGGATGTGGCGCCAGGGCGCCCACATCGTGGATGTGGGAGGCGAGTCCACCCGGCCGGGCGCCGCCGAAGTTTCCGAGGAGGAGGAGCTCGGGCGCGTTGTCGGTGTGGTGGCGAGGTTGGCGTCCGCCGGCGTTCTGGTATCGATCGACACGTCAAAGCCGGGGGTGGCCGAGGCGGCTATCGACGCCGGAGCAGCAGTGCTGAACGACATCACGGCACTGGAGGACCCCGAGATGGCTCGTGTGTGCGCATCCGCCGGGGTGGGCGTGGTACTCATGCACATGCGCGGCAATCCCCGCACCATGCAGGTCGACCCCTACTACGCCGACGTGGTCACCGAAGTCGGCGAGTACCTCCGCGGGAGGATCGGGGTGGCAACGGCGGCGGGCGTTGACCGGCACGCGATCGCGGTCGATCCTGGGATCGGCTTCGGCAAGACGCTCTACCACAACCTGGCCCTGCTCAACGGCTTGCCCGTCCTGGCGGGACTGGGCCGGCCGGTCCTGGTAGGGGCATCGAGGAAGGCCTTTCTGGGCGCGCTCACCCACCGGTCCGTGGAGGAGAGAGACAGTGTCACCGCGGTGGCATCGGGTATCGGGGCCATGCTCGGCGCTTCCGTCATGAGGGTCCACGACGTGCCGTCCACACGGGATGCGCTGGCGCTCGCTGACGCTATGGTGGCGACCATGGAGGAGAGTGATGCCGACCGGAAGTGAGCCACGGGACTTCGCCTGGGTGATCCAGGATCGCCTCGCCACATCCTCCCGAGTGGGCGGTCAGGGCATCCAGCACCGGCGCGTCCGGCGCGAGCAGGAGGTGTCCTGGCTGGTAGAGGCCGGATTCAAAACCGTGGTCTCGCTGCTCCCCGGCAACCAGAACGTTCGCAGCTACGAAAGGGCCGGTATCGAGGTCCGGCTGGCGCCGGTTGACAGCGATCACGAAGAGGCGGCGGTCGATTGTGCCTTCGAGATTCTGGCGAAGGCCCTGGCCGACCCCGACGGCAAGGTCCTCGTCCACAGAGACTTCGTGGACGATACGGTGGGTGGCATCCTCGCCGGCTTCTTGGTTTTCGCCGGTCTGGTGGATGATCCGCGCGTGGCGGCGATGGTTATCCAGGAGATCATCGGACGGCCGCTCGGCCCCAGCGGGCGGGCCCTCATACCCTCCCCGGCCTGACTTGCCGCTTCCCCGGTTCTCCGCTTCCGGGGAGGCGTACTGATGTTCGAACGCTTCACCGACCGGGCCCGCAGGGTGGTAATTCTTGCCCAGGAGAATGCGCGGCTCCTCAACCACGACTTCATCGGTACAGAGCACCTCCTGCTCGGCCTCATCCAAGAGGGCGAAGGAGTGGCGGCTCAAGGGTTGCTGGACCTCGGTGTCCGGCTCGACTCGGTGCGGAGCGAGGTGGCGGAGACCGTCGGGCAGGGCCGCCAGGCTCCGTCCGGTTACATCTCGTTCACTCCCCGGGCGAAGAAGGCATTGGAGCTAAGCCTTCGCGAAGCACTGCAGCTGGGGCACAACTACATCGGTACGGGGCACATCCTGCTGGGTCTGATCCGTGAGGGCGACGGGGTGGCCGTCCAGGTGCTGGAGAAGCTGGTCTCCGACCTGCCCAGGGTGCGGCAGACGATCATCCGGCTCCTCTCCGAGGGCGCGGGAAATAAAGAGGTATCGGCGGCGGCGGATCCTGGCGACTCTATAACGCTGCGGGGGCTACGGGTACGCGCCCACCACGGGGTCATGGAGCAGGAGCGCGCCGGCGGCCAGATCTTCGTGGTTGACGTCAAGGCCTGTCTCGACCTATCCGAGGCCGGCACGACCGATGAACTCCCGTCCACGCTCGACTACGGGACTCTGGCGGAGGCGATCCACCAGAGGGTATGCGGCGAGCGATGGAATCTGATCGAGCGGGTGGCCGAGCGGGTGGCCGATCTGGTCCTCGAGGACCGCCGGGTGGTTCGGGTGGAGGTGACGGTCCACAAGCCGGAGGCGCCCATCGGGGTGGAGTTCGAGGACGTCTCTGTGTCCGTGGTCCGGCCAATTCCCGGGCCGGAGTTGCCGCCGGAGTGAGGGTGGTGATCGCCCTGGGGACCAACCTGGGCGACCGGGCGGCCAACCTCGTAAGCGCCCTGGAACGCATCCGGGTGCTGGGGAGGGTGGTGGCGAGTTCCAGCGTGTACGAGACCGCTCCGCAGGGCATTGTCGATCAGGAGCCCTTCTACAACGCGGTAGCTCTGGTAGAGACCGATCTCGACCCGGTGGAGCTGGTGGGCCGGCTCCTCGACATCGAACGGGAGATGGGCAGGGTGAGAGGGCCGCGGTGGGGCCCCCGGCTCATCGATCTCGACCTCATCCTGTATGGCGACCGCAGCATCCGCACGCCGTCCGCGGAGGTTCCCCATCCTCGCTACCGGCAGCGCCGGTTCGTTCTGGAACCCCTGGTCGAGGTGTGGCCCCATGCCCGCGACCCGGACGGCACACCGGTGGCCGACCTGCTCAAGACGGTGTCCGACCAGGTGGTGGCGCCGGTCGACGCGCCCGCCTGGCCGACGGGGCCGTAACGCCGGTTCTTCCAACTCGATCAGTCATGGCACCTAGACTGCCCGGTTGTGATCGGTCTCCTGAAAGCAATTCGCGGGTTACTGATCCTGGTCGCCCTGCTTCTGGCGGTGATCCCCCTGGTGATGCTGATCAGCCTGCTGACCGGCGGCACGGGATACGGATTGTGCGCCGATGGTCTGGCCAGGTGTGACACCGCTTTCCTGACCGGCCCGGCTGTGGCGGCCCGCATCTGCCTCGCGCTCCTCATGGTGGCCGCCGCCGTCCGGGTGATCTCCCGGATCGTCAGCCGGGTCGAGAAGGACCGCCGCCGGGAGGACGCCCGGTCCCGCTACATGGACCTGATCGACTGGACCGACCGCCTCCGGTAAGCCGGCTACGCCTGACGACCCGTCTCTTCCAAGATCTCGGCGATGGTATGGCTCACGAGATACAAGCCCTTGGCGGTCACCCTCACGCCACCGTCGCCCGTCTCGAGCGATCCGCTGATCACGAGCCGGCTGCCCCTACGTTCTTCAACCCGTGCCCGCAGATCGATCAGGCCGGCGACGCCGACCGGCCGGCGGTAGCGCAGATCCAGCCTTCCCGTGACCGATAGGACCTTCTCCTGGAGGATCCCGGCCCACACCAGGATCTCGTCCAGGGCGGCGGCGGCGATCCCGCCATGGAGGTTCCCGATGGTGCCTTGGAGGTCGTGACGGGCGGTGAAGGTTGCCACGACATCGTCTTCTTGGATGTCGAAGTTGTCGATGTGAAGGCCGATCGGGTTGGATCGCCCGCAGGCGAAGCATCCGTCCCCGGTATGGCGCCTGAGAGCATCGACTATCCGGGCGACCGGCGGAACGGGTTCAGCCAAACCGGATCACGCCGCCGTCGACCGAGGCCACACTGGTCACCGACCAGACGGGCCAACCCCGTTCCTCCATCAGGCGACGGGCGCCTACCCAGGCCTTCTCGATGGCGAACACGGCCCCCAGCATCTCGCAGCCGAGTTCCTCGACTATCTCGCCCAGCGCCACCGCGGTTCGTCCCTGGGCGAGGAAGTCGTCGACGACCAGCGCCCGCATTCCGGGCTTGAGCACGTGCCTACGGATCTCGATCGTGTACTCGAAACCTTTCGTGGCCGACCGAACCTCCTTGCTAACGGCCTTCCTGGGCCCCGGCAAGACGTACTTCTTGGCGTAGACCATGGGGAGAGACAATTCCATGGCTGCGGTCAGGGCTGGAGGGATCCCGCTCGCCTCGGCGGTGACGATGACGTCCGGCCGGAGCGGAGCGGCGATGTCAGCGATCCGGCGCCCGAACTCGACCATGACGGTGGGATCGACCCGATGGTTGAGGAAGGTATCGGCGCTGATGATCTCACCGCTGACGGTTGACCGCTCAAGTATGTAGCGCTCGAGATCCATGCAGCCTGCACGATACCCGCCCCAGCCCGCCGGAACCCGCCCACAGCGCAGGACCGCGGTCCGGCTCACTCAGGCGGGTGAGACTTCGGTACGAACGGGCACAGCTTGGCGAGCTCGCATTCCCAGCACCGGGGCTTGCGAGCGTTGCAGGTATCCCTGCCGAACTGGATGATCCGCATCGAGAGATGCCGCCACTCGTGCTTGGGCACGAGGGCCTTCAGGTCCTGTTCGATCCTGGTGGGGTCGTTCTCGGTTGTGAGCAAGAGCCGGTTAGTGATCCTCCGGACATGTGTGTCCACCGCGATGGCCGGCTTGCCGAACGCCTCGGCCAGCACCACGGAAGCGGTCTTGCGCCCCACACCCTTCAACGTCACCAACTCGGCCATGTCATCCGGAACGACCCCGCCGTACCGGTCCACCAGGTTCTGGGAGAGGGCGATGATCGACCGGGTCTTCTGCCGGTAGAAGCCGGTGGAGAAGATCACTGTCTCGACCTCTTCGGGGTCGGCGTCCGCCAGGTCATCGGGGGTTGGCCAGCGGGCGAACAGCTCGGGGGTGGCCCGGTTCACGTTGTCATCGGTGGTCTGGGCGGATATGACCGTAGAGACCAGCAACTCGAAGGGGTTGGCGTATTCGAGAGCCGTTCCGATCTCCGGGTAGCGGGAGGCGAGCCGGTTGACGATACGCCGGGCGTAACCCCGCTCCTTTGCGGTCGGAACGGTTCGGTCCGCCCGTGCCTCACCCCTGCCCATGATCTCACCAGGTTAGATGGTCGTCTGCGAACCGACTTGGCGTGCCCTGCTTGCCGTGGGCGGCGGCTACGGGGCATAAGCTCCGAGCTTCCATCATGTTCCGTATCACCGATGACGACCGCACTATTGGCCGCCTGGCTGTTCCGGCTCTGGGCGCGCTGGCCGCCGAGCCCCTGGTGGCGTTGGTCGATACCGCCTTCGTAGGACGCCTCGGCGAGGACCCTCTAGCGGCATTGGGGGTTGTAACCGGCATTCTCGGCATGGCGTTCTTCGTCTTCATTGCCCTGGCCTACGCCGGAACCCCGCTTATCGCCCGGGCCATCGGTATCGGCGACCCCGATCGGGCGGCGCAACTGGCCGGCCAATCTCTGATCGTGGCTGCCGTGCTCGGCGCAGCCGGTCTGGTCCTGGTCGAAGGCGCCGCTCCTCAGCTGGTCGGCCTGATGGGCGCCGGTCCGGATGTCGCGCCCCACGCCACCTCGTACCTGCGGATCCGCGGCCTCGGCCTGCCCGCTCTCCTGATGATTACCGTCGGGCACTCGGTGTACCGGGGGGTGGGCGACACCCGAACCCCCATGTACATCAGCATCGGCCTCAGCCTCGTCAATCTGGTTCTCGATCCCGTCTTCATCTTCGGATTCGGATGGGGACTGGCCGGCGCCGGGTTCGCCTCGGTGATCGCCCAGACCCTGGGCGGCGGGGCTTTCTTTTTGTTCTTCCTGACCGGGCACACCGGGCTGGTCCTGCGCTGGATCCGGCCCCGGTGGAAGGACCTGCGCGAACTGATCGGCGCCGGGTCGGCTCTCTTCGTGCGGACCTCGGCGCTCGTGGCCGCACTCACGGTGGCGGTGGCGGTCGCCGCTCGCCTCGGCGACACCGAAGTGGCCGCCCACCAGGTGGCGGCGCAGGTGTACATCTTCCTGAGCCTGGTCGTCGATGCGGTGGCAATCGCCGCCCAGAACCTGGTAGCGGGCCATCTCGCCACCGACCGGGCGGCAGCCTGCCGCTTCTCGCAACGGATGCTCCTTTGGGGACTGTGCTGGGGCGTGCTTCTAGCGGCGGCCTTCTGGTTGATGCGTCACGACCTACCGGGGTGGTTCACAACCGATCCGTCGGTGGCCGCGCTCGTGATCACCCTGATGCCGATCGTCGCCCTGAGCCAGCCCCTCAACGGTCTGGTCTTCGTGCTGGACGGGATCATGATCGGCGCCATCGAATTCACGTACATGGCCAAGGCGATGGTCTTCGCCGCGGTGGTGGCATGCTCGCTGATGTTCATGGCCGGATCGGTCAGCGCCGTATGGTGGGCACTGGTCACCATGAACGTGCTTCGCCTGGCAACCCTGTACCGGCGTTACCGGTTGGTGGTCATGTGACCCATTTCGTCGCCCAGCGTCTCGGGAATGACTAGTTGTGCGAGCATCGCCACGAGCACCCCAACACCCAGCACGGTCACGGTCACCGGCAGGCTCCACAGCTCGATTGTGGTGCCGGCGATGGTCAGGCCGAGAATCGATCCGAGCACGGCCACCGTGTGCAGCCATTGGGTGGCGGTGGCCCTGATGCCGGTAGGGAACAACTCGGTTCGCTGGGCGGCGCTCACAGGCATGGCGGCCGAGCTGCCGAAGGCCGACAGCGTGGCGGCCACGATGAGCAGGTCTTTACTCGACGTCCAGTAGAAGCCGATCCCGCCCGCCAATCCCACGACCAGCGATGCGAGGATGGCCGGCTTGCGTCCCAGGGTGTCGCCCATGCGCCCACCCAGGAAGAAGCCCGTCCCTCCCAGCGTGCCGCCGATCAACAGGATTCGAGCCGCCTCGGAGGAGGTCAGGCCCAGACCGTTGACGAGACGTTCGAGAGCGAAGGTGACCGCCACAGCCGAAAAGGCACTTATCGAGAGGCTGTAGATGCCGGCCAGCCAGAAACGTCCGGCACCGCGACCGACCAGGGGGGCGAACACGCTGCTGCCGCCGGTGTCGAACCGGAACACCCTGCTCTCCTCGACCCTCCCCCTCAGCCACAGGTAGAGGGGTAGTCCGGCGGCCGATGCTGCGAACAGGAGACGCCAACCCGCCTCGCTGGTCTGAGCGATCGGTAGGGCGAGGAGTCCCGCCCCCGATCCGAGAGCCACGGCGGTGGAATAGAGGCTGATCGCCCAGGCCCGGTTGTTCCAGTTGACCTGCTCGGCCAGCAGGACCGTGGCCAGCATCGCCATGGCTGCCGAACCCATGCGAGCCACCACTTGCAGCGCGGTGTACATGGTGGGGGAGAAGGCGGCCGCAGTGGCTCCGGTGGCCACCATGAGCATCAGGTATGCCATCAGGAAGGGACCTCTACGTCCCCAGCGGTCGCCGAACACCGCGAAAACGACGGCAACCAGTGAACCGACGCGAGCGATGGCGAACAGGTAGCTCATGTCGGCCTTGGACAGGTCGAACGCGAGCCGGACGAACGGGAGGGTGTTAACGGCCTGGGTCTGCACGTATCCCTGGAACAGGCCGGCCAGATACATCAGGCCCAGCAGCCGCCAGTCATCCCGGCGATATCCGGAGGCCGGTCCGAACATGCGAATCAACGAGCGCAAGGTATCGATCCAGCGGACGGTCGCACGATGGACGGATCGGGGCGATGGTTCGGGCCCCTTGCGGCGAGCCAACCCGATGTCACAGGGACCATCCCGACCAGGTTACCCCGTAACCCGCTCCACTCGATGTTCCGATCATCGCCCGTGCAAGCCAACTCTCTTCACATAGGCGATCGAACCGCGGAGGCGGTCCTCGGGTATGTGGTAGTAGGTACGGAGAACGAACTCGGAGTCGGCAGCCGGCCGGTATCCGCTCTTCTCCAGGAGGCCGCGGGCCTTGTAATTGGCCGCGTAGGTGCCGGCCACGATCATCCTGGTCGAGCCGGGCGAGATCTCCTCGAGACAGCGGATCAAGGCGCCCGCGACACCCCTCCGCTGGTGTTCGGGAAGGACGTATATGTGGCGAAGGAGCACCACGTCCCCGATGGACTCGCTACCCGTCACCGCTACCAGGCCCTGGTCCGAGAAGGCGCCCCACCACGTCATCCGTTCTGCCTCGGCTTCCCAGCCGGCCTCGTGCATTTCCGGAGCGTGG
>JAGWAN010000057.1 GCA_021296345.1 Acidimicrobiia bacterium
GGTCATAGTGCCCCGGATGGAGAACCGCGACGAGTGGGGGAAAGCCCTCGTAACGCTATCGATCGGAGTGCTCGAAGGGTTCAGCAGGAAAGAACTTCGTAAGGTCCTCAAGGCCGAGGGCATTGAAGTGTGCTCGGAGTGGGGGAGCATCGTCCTGCTCGAAAAGGTACTGCGCGCACGCGGTGTCATGGATACGGACTCCAAACTGGTGGCTCTTCGAGAACTCAACGACGGGCGCAGGTTCTCAGGTGTACACGTCCGAGGTTCCGACGCTAAAGCGTATCTCCGTGCAACGCTGAACGCTCATGGGTCCCATCAGAAGCACTTCGAGCATCTATGCACAGAACTGGCCAAGGAACTGACGCTCATTGAGGATCACCTGGTGCAGACGGAGAACTCAGCATCGAATAACTAGGGGGACCAGCTGGACAACTACCAGCGCAACGCCTACGGCACCACGAAGTGGGCAACCGACTACGCCGGACGCAACCCCGTAGAAAGCGTCAACGGCATGATCAAACAAGATGGCAGCTTCGAGAAGGACTCCTGCCGCGCGTTCGGTCTCGCTGCCCACACACTCGCTGCTCTCGCTACCGCTCCTCTTTGACGGAACCCACCCGTCGAACCAGACGCGTCCAGCACCAGCGCCAACACAACCAGCACCCATAACCGGCGCCACAACCACGCCGAACACCGCCGAAACCGGCTCTAAGACCCCCGAAACCACCCAAGAACCCGACCGAACCCCCTAACCCGCGAACTCAACACCCCATAACACGCGAAGACCCCAGTGTGTGGGGTCTTCGCGACCACCCCTGACCAGGGGTAATGGTAGCGGTCCCACGAGTCTGTCTCCTCCTCAACCGGAATCTGTCACCTCCTCCCGCTGACTAAGAAGGTGCGAGATTGGCCCTTTTCGGCTAGCGCTGCGCTCTAACGGGGCGGCCCAGGCGATGTCAGTGTCTACCAGCAGTGACGATGGCGAAGCTCAGTCTGAGGAGAGAGACTATCCTTCCATAGAAGCCTACGCCCATCATGTGGACGGTTACTACATATCGTGCAAACCCCCTTCTGTGTTCGTAGTATCATCCGAAACCGACGCTTCTCGGGCCACTTAGCCCAACGCTCCTCCCAGGACCGCCCGAACTCTTTTCGATGCTTAGGACAGTAGCGTAACCACCACCAATTCCAAGCCCCCCGTAGGACGCTGACCTTTTCCGTCACCATCATCCTGCCCCAAATCGGGGAGAATCGCAGTTTCCTATCAGCATGGCAGTGATAACACCGAACGCTCCGCCACCGTCGATAGTGATCAGCAATTACCGCCCGAAGGTCTGTCACGGTTACTACCAGAATCACTACCGTTACCACCAGCGTCGCCACAGATACCCATAGCGTCCGTTCTGCTACATCCACGCTATATCACTTTCTAGTAGGTAGACCGCGGCTATGGTGCCTCGAAAAGCAACCTGCCGCGTGTTCGGTCTCGCTGCCCACACGCTCGCCGCGCTCCCCGCCACTGTCATCCACAACCTCGAACAAACCGGAAGAATCCGAACCCCCGAGAAGGACAACCCAAGCACCCCAGCCCGCGCCGACCAGGCAACCCCCGACACCACCGCAGCCTCACCAACCCAACGCCCGGGCCAGTCCACACCCACCCGCGCAACAGCCCTAACCCGCGAACTCAACACACCCCAACACGCGAAGACCCCGGTGTGGGCCCGGCAGGACTCGAACCTGCAACCAACGGATTATGAGTCCGCTGCTCTAACCGGTTGAGCTACGGGCCCTGTGGGGGGAAGGATACTCCCGGCGAGTGATCGACTGGAGGGGCTAGGGACGGTAGAACCGGCCTGGCACCCGGGCTATGGCCACATCGCAGGGGACGGTCCCCATGAGCGCTTCGGCGTTGCTCCCCAGGAGGACCATGTTGGAGTTGCCGGCGCCCCGGCTGGCCGCCACCACCAGATCGGCATTGCTGATCCGGGCGAACTCGGCCACGGTCTGGGGCGGGGGCCCGTCCAGAACCACCGGCGTGACCAGGCCGCCCCAGCCGGCCACGAACTTCTGCATGCGCTCCTCCAGCATGGAGAGCCGTTCCCTCCGCAACACATCGAGTCGTTCGGGCGCGACCCCCGCATCCGAGAGCATCGTCTCGTCGTCGGTCGGCAGTGACGCCACCGCCGTCACCGTGTCGGCGCCCGTAGCCAGGAGAAGGGCCAGATCGACCGCGGAAGCACTGGCATCGGAAAGGTCAACGGCCGCGATCGCCCGGCGATACGGGGACCGCAGCAACCTCCGCACGCTGAGCACCGAGGCATGCAGCTTGCGTGCCAGCCTGGTGGTACGGGGGCCGATCCTGGTCTGGTCCACTGACGACGTGCCTGTGATCACCACCCCGGCTTGCCGGGACAGCTTGGCCAGTTCGATGGCCATGTTCCCCGACCGGAAAACCAGATCCGCCTGGCAGCGGGCGCGGGCATTGATCCAGGTCAGCAGGTCTTCCGCCTGGCTCTGGCGGTACAGGTGGATCCGCTGAAGCATCTTGTCCGGGAGCGGGACGTCGGGCGGTTCTGCGACATGGACCAGCTTGAGCTCGGCCTGGTGGGCCTCCGCCAGGATCCTGGCTCGATCGGCCACGCGGCGGGACATCGGGGACAGATCGACCGCAGCGAGCACCTGCTTCATGTCCGCCTTTACCTAGCCCCGGGAACCAGCACGGGCAGGTACCTTAGCCAAACCCGGCCGGGCGCGTCCCGCGACGGGCCATGATCGAACGAGTGTGGGAAAAAACGGCAACTACCCGGCCGTCAGACGCCTAACCGGAGCTACCCGCACCGCCTGATCCGTCCGGCAGGACTGTACCCGGCTGCGAACGGACCCAGATGGTGCGCTGCGGGAACGGGATCTCGATATTTGCTTCGTCGAGAGCGAACTTGAGACGCTTCCGCAACTCCCGCGCCGTGCCGAACTGCTCTCCGGGCTCTGTCTTGACCATCAGGCGGAGGGCGATCGAGTTGTCCCCGAATGCCTGAACACCCGCCATGGTCGGCTCCTGGATGATCGTGAAGGAATCGAGTTGCTCGCGCCACAACCCGTCCGCCACCTCCTTGATGACGGCCATCGCCATCGAGATGTCGGTGTCGTAGGCGACTTCGACATCGACTACGGCCTGGCCCCAGTCCTGGGTGAGGTTGGCCACCCGGGCGATCTGCCCGTTGGGGATATGCCAGAGCGTCCCGTTGATGTCGCGCACCTGGGTGGTACGGAGCTTGACCTCCTCCACGACACCGACCGTGTCACCCACATCCACCACATCGCCCACCCCGTACTGGTCCTCGAGCAACATGAACACGCCGGACATGAAATCCTCGACCAGGCTCTTGGAGCCGAAACCGACCGCCACCCCGACGAGACCGGCGCCCGCGATCAGCGGGCCCAGATTCACATCGAACTCCGCCAAGGCCATCATCACGGCCATGCCGTAGATGACTGCCGAGGAGACCGACCCGAGCACCGCACCGAGCGTCCGGGTCCGCTGGCTGCTCCGGTCCTGCTGGTCCACCAGCAGGCGGGCCCTCTCGAGCGCGGCTTCCCCCAGTCCCGGCCCGTCGTCATCCGGCTCGATGGTGCCGGAGATGGCCTCCACCACCGCTGAACGGCTCGACAGCCACCCTTCGACCAGCCTGTCCAGCCAACGGCGCGCGAACCGGTTGATGATCCAGGCGAGGAACAGGATGAGCAACACCTTGACCGGACGGGCCGCCAGATCCGCCACGCGCGCTGCCTCTGTGCTATTGGTCAGGCCATAGACGAGACCGCACACGGACCCCGGATCGACACCGCAGGCGTCCGCAGCGGATTGAGCGATCAGGTAGAAAGACATAGCGCGCCACCGTTCCGATTGAAGATTCTTTTTCGAGGCCGGATCGGTACCGGCCCGGAGAGCAGGTTAGCCCCTTCTAGGTGGCACAATCACCGCATGGCGCGGAACGAGACATGAGGTTCACAGACCGGTCGCACGCCGGCCGGGTGCTGGCGGGAACGCTCGAGCGTTTCGCCGACCAGCCCGCCGTGATCCTGGGCCTGCCCAGAGGCGGGGTCCCCGTCGCCATCGAGATCGCCCGGCGCCTCGCCGCCCCCCTGGAAGTGTTGCTGGTCCGCAAACTGGGAGTACCGACCCAGCCGGAACTGGCAATGGGCGCCATCGGGGAGGGCGGGATACGCGTCCTGGACGAGCAACGGATCGAGAGGCTCGGGATACGGTCGGCGGCGGTCGAACGGGTAGAACGGCGAGAGCGCCGGGAACTGGCCCGTCAGGCAGAACGCTTCCGTGGCGAAGCCCGTCCCGCAGACCTGGAGGGCAAGACCGCGGTGATCGTCGATGACGGCATCGCCACGGGCGCCACCGCCCGGGCTGCCTGCCTGATCACCCGCCGCCTCGGGGCCGAGCGGGTCGTGGTAGCTGCGCCGGTCGCTCCCCGCGACGCGTCGGCGACCTTCGCGGAGGTAGCTGACGAGCTGGTGGTGGCCCACACGCCGCGGCGGTTCGCGGCCATCGGCATGTTCTATCGCGACTTCCGCCCCACCCCGGACCATTCGGTGGTCGAGATGCTGGACCGCGCCCGGGAGTGGACGCTCTGTCAGGGGCCGGAGGGCTGAGAAGAAATCCGGTCGACCGGCAGGCGGAAACAGTTGGCCGGGCCGGAGGACGGCGGGCCGACTTACCAGGTACTTTCCGCCACCCTCCTAGGCTCGACGGTGGACAGAGCTTTACCTGTAGAGTATTCACAATGACCTATCCCGATACTCCCCGCCTGGACACGATCCGCGGGCCCGCCGACCTCCGATCCCTCGGTATCGAGGAACTCGAGGAGCTGGCCACCGAGATCCGCAACCTCATCGTTGCCACGGTCACCCGGAACGGCGGTCATCTGGGGTCGAACCTGGGGATAGTCGAGCTCACCCTGGCCCTGCACCGTGTCTACCGGTCCCCCCACGACGCCATCCTGTTCGACACCGGGCACCAGGCGTATCCCCACAAGCTGCTGACCGGGCGGCGCCGCCGATTCTCCACCCTCCGGCTTCCGGACGGGCTGTCCGGTTATCCCAGCCGGGCCGAGTCGGAACACGACTGGATCGAGAACAGCCATGCTTCGACCGCCCTCTCCTACTCCCACGGTCTGGCCGCCGCCTTCCGGGCCGGTGGTGATGATCGGCGGGTGGTAGCGGTCGTCGGCGATGGCGCGCTGACGGGCGGTATGGCGCTCGAAGGGCTCAACAACATCGGCCATTCCAACGCCGACGTCACCATCGTCCTCAATGACAACGGCCGTTCCTACGCACCCACCATCTCGAAGCTGTCCGAGAGCCTCATCAAGCTACGGACCACCACTGTGTACGAGCGCAGCCAGGGCGTAGCCCGCTCGATCGCCGAGTCGATCCCCTGGGTGGCTGACCTGGTGAGCCGTGGTATCGACGCCACCGAAGTGGCCATCCGCCACATGTGGGAACCGCCCCAGATCTTCGAGCAGCTGGGCATCCGCTACTTCGGTCCCTTCAACGGCCACGATCTGCCGGAGCTCGAACGTATCCTCAAGAAGGTCCGGGCGATGAGCGGGCCCACCGTCGTTCATGTGATCACCCAGAAGGGCCGCGGCTACGCCCCCGCCGAGAATGACCCCATCAAGGCGATGCATGACCTCTCGTCCATCAAGGAAGGGAGCTACACGTCCGCCTTTGCCGACCATTTGCTGACTCTCGCCATCCACCATCCCGAACTGGTGGCGATCACCGCCGCCATGCCCGACTCCACCGGCGTGCTGCCGTTCCAGAACCGGTTCCCCGACCGGGTTTTCGATGTCGGCATCGCGGAGCAGCACGCGGTGGCGATGGCCACGGGCATGGCCATGGGAGGCCTCCGTCCGGTGGTGGCCATCTACTCCACCTTTCTCACCCGGGCCCTCGACCAGATCAACCTCGATACCGCCCTCCATGGTTGCCCGGTCATCTTCTGTCTCGACCGGGCCGGCATCACGGGCGATGATGGCGCCTCCCACCACGGACTCCTCGACATGGTCCTGCTGTCGAAGATTCCGGGCATGACCATCTTCGCTCCCGCCTCGTACGAGGAACTCCCCGTGATGCTCGACACCGCGCTGGAGATAACGACCGGCCCCTCCGCCATCCGGTGGTCCAAGACCCCGGCCCCCCGAGCATCGATCGATGAAGTGGGATCCGGATTGTCGGCTCGCCGCGTCCGCCAGGGATCCGACGTCTGCCTGATCGGGATCGGCAAGATGCTGGCAACCGCCTGCGAAGCGGCCGACCTCCTCGAGCTTGAAGGAGTCAGTTGCTCGGTGTGGGACCCGAGGGTGGTGAAGCCGCTCGATCCGGTGATGATCAGCGACGCCTCCGACCACGGATTGGTGGTCACCGCCGAGGACGGGCTTCGCGCCGGTGGGATCGGGCAGGCGATCCGGGACCAGGTGGACGGCGCCGGGTCCGCCCGGGTAGTGACGATCGGCCTCCCGACTGCGCACCTACCTCATGGTAAGATCGACGAACTTCTCGCCCGTTACCGGATGGACGCTTCTGGGATCGTTTCGGCGGTCAAGGAGCACCTGCATACGGCGGTGTTCTAACCAGAAGTCCCGGCAGGTGGCGAAAGATGTCAACCAAACGCAAGAACGGAGAGGGCCTTTATATGCCTCGAAGGTTAGTACCTATGCTCGTGGTGGGCGCGCTGGTCGTTGCTTCCTGTGGAGCCGACGAACCCGCCGCTACGACAGCCGCCCAGGATACGACTACTACCGCCGCCCAGACCACAACCACTGAGGCAGAGGAAGTGGTGGTAACTCCTCTGCAAGGCGGCACGCTGGCCGAAATCCAGGCCCGCGGTAGCCTCCGATGCGGCGTGTCGACCAGCGCCATCGGTTTCGCCGAGCCCCAGGACGACGGCTCCTACAGCGGATTCGACGCCGACTACTGCCGCGCTCTCGCTGCGGCCGTGCTCGGTGATGCCAATGCGGTCGAGTTCGTGGGCACCACTGCGGCTGAGCGCTTCAACGTGCTGGCTGCGGGCGAGATCGATGTGCTGTTCCGTAACACCACCTGGACCCAGAGCCGGGATACGGAGATCGGCGGTGACTTCGGACCCACCACGTTCTACGACGGCCAGCAGATCATGGGCAAGGCTGACTTCGGATTCAACGATGCTTCAACTCTTGGAGATGTGGACGGCGCCAGGCTCTGCACCAACGCCGGTACAACCACCGAGAAGAACATCACAGAGGGTGCCCGCGTGGTCGGCGCCGAGATCGACCTGGTAACCGTGGAGAACTTCCCGGAGGCGATGGATCTCTTCCGGCAGGGTTCTTGCGACCTGGTGACCACTGACGGATCGGCCTTGTTCGGCAATCGCTACGCCGCTATCCAGAACGGGGAAATCGCCGAGGGAGACTGGATCATCTTCCCGACCACCCCGATCTCCAAGGAGCCCCTCGGGCCCATGTACCGGCAGAATGACAGCCAGTGGGCCGACGTCGTCAACTGGTTGGTCTACATACTGATCATCGCCGACGAGAAGGGGATCACCTCCGCGAACATCGACGAGATGGTGGCGAACCCGCCCGACCCCGAGGCAGGTCGCTTCCTCGGCGTGGGTGAGGACGAGCTCCAGACAAAGATGGGTCTTGCGGCTGACGCATACGCCCAGGCCATCCGGCAGGTCGGCAACTACGACGAGATATACGCCAACAACCTGCATCCGCTCGGGTTCTCCCGAGCCGGGTCGGCCAACGCCCGCTGGACCGAGGGCGGTCTCGTCTACGCACCACCGGCCCGTTAGACCAACACGATCCGAAAAAACGGAGGGGGCACCCCCTAGGTGCCCCCTCCTCGCGTTATGAGTGGTCTGTCTGCGAAACAACCAGGTGTGCTCGGGCGGCCATACCACGCGGCCATTCCACAGACAGACCACTTGAGTTGGTATGGTCTAAGCGCCGACTAAGACGGAAGGTCAATTGGTAACTCCCACCAAGCGATCCTCTCAAACCCGCGTACCCATATGGCGGAACGTGGTCGCCATCAAGTGGGCCACCCAGGTCGGCATCCTCCTCGGCATCCTTTGGCTGGGCTACGTCGTGATAACCCAGGCCACCGCCAATCTCCGGGCCACCGGCATCCCCTTCTCTTGGGACTTCCTCGGTGAACCACTAGGGGTCAAACTCGGCGAGGGATTCAACACCGACCCCGAGTCGGGCCTGGAGGCGTTGGCGGTGGGAATGGTCAACATGTTGAGGGTCACATGGAGCGGTGTCATCGCCGCCACCGTCCTCGGCACGGTGATCGGGGTTTCGAGGCTGTCGTCCAACTGGATCGTTTCGCGGATCGCCAACGCTTACATCGAGTTCTTCCGCAACATCCCG
This sequence comes from Acidimicrobiia bacterium, assembly GCA_021296345.1. Taxonomy (GTDB): domain Bacteria; phylum Actinomycetota; class Acidimicrobiia; order Spongiisociales; family Spongiisociaceae; genus Spongiisocius. The sequence goes on from JAGWAN010000057.1 coordinate 8,433, forward strand.
CTGCTCGTCCAGATCCTCTTCTGGCAGGCGCTTATCGTCGGACTCCTGCCGGATCTGACCACCGAGATGGAGGGGACCGGCTGGTTGTTCGCCAGCCCGAAGGGCATCGCTCTCCCCTGGTTCACCCCCCTCGGCGGGCGCTGGCAGTACACCGTGGTGGTGATCGTGGGCGTGGTGGTGGCGCGGTGGGTATACCGCCGCCTGATCGCACGCCAGGAGTTGGAAGGCCGCGAGACCCACGCCTTCGCCTGGTCGATGGGGACGTTCGGCGCGTTTCTCGTGGGAGGCTGGTTCGCCCATCCCGTCGCCGGAGTACTGGGATGGCTGTTCACAGCTCTCGCGTGGGCGGTCGGGGTCGTACCGGTAATCGGTCTCCAGCTGGTACTGGCCGCCCTCGCTGCCTGGCTGGCGGCCCGCTACATCGTGCGTTACCTGAGGCGGCTCCGTTCGCCCGCAGGGATGGCCAAGCTCTCCGATGACGACTACTTCCGCTTGGCGGTGACGGCCATCGTGGGTATCGGGGTGGTGCTGTTCTTCGTTTCCGGGGCCGGGCAGACAACCCTCTCGAGTGTTCTGGGACGGAGCCTCTGGTACCAGATGAACTGGGGGTTCGAGCCGCTCTTCGACTTCCTGGCGTCAAGGTTCGACTTCTCCGGCGGCGCCCCCCTGCGTTTCACGCTTCCCGAGGTGGTGGTGCCCACCAGATTCCCTCAGTATTCCCACGAAGTCGGCAAGGCACTCACACCGGGCTTCATGGCGGTCTGGCTGGGAGTCACGCTCTACACCGCGGCCTTCATCGCCGAGATCGTACGGGCCGGGATCATGGCCGTGCCCCGCGGTCAGGGCGAGGCCGCGGCGGCGGTCGGTCTGCGCCGGGGTCAGGTGCTGCGCCTGATCGTGCTACCCCAAGCCTTCCGGACTATTCTCCCTCCGCTCGGCTCCCAGTATCTCAACCTGGCCAAGAACACCTCCTTGGGTATCGCCGTGGCCTACGCCGACATCGTCCAAGTCGGCCAGACCATCTTCAATCAGGAAGGCCAGGCGCTGGCGGTGTTCATATTCTGGATGGGCTTCTACTCGCTCGTGAGCCTGTTCCTGTCGGGCATCGTGAACTACTACAACCGCAAGATGGCTCTGGTGGAGCGCTGATATGACTGAACCCGCATCCACCGGCCTTGCTGTCGATATAACCGAGCGGGCTCCCGAGCCCCCACCCGCCGGGCCATGGCGCTGGATGCGGGAGAACCTCTTCTCGGGCCACACCTGGGGGCAGATCGCCTTCAACTCCTTGCTCACATTGGTCTTCGCCCTGGTTCTCCTGAACATCCTGCGGTTCATCACCTCCTACCTTTTCGCTCCGGAACGTAAGTGGGCGGCGGTCACACACAATGCGAAGCTGATGATGGTCCAGGCCTTCCCACAAGACGACCTGATCCGGATCTGGACATCCCTGGGCATATTCATCGTGCTGGTGGTCTGGTCCATGGCGTCCTGGAAGGTAGGCGGCCGTCTCGAGCTCACCACCTTCGCGGGAGGTCTGAGGAGTGGCGCTGTCGTGGTGGCGGTGACGGCGATCATGCACCACGCGGCCGAGGCGCGCACCTTCGGCATTCCCATCCTGCAAGTCGACTCGCCCGCCGACTGGAGCAACGTACGCGCCTGGATACTCGTCGCCGCCGTCTTGGCGGCCGTCCTAGCCCACTTTGCCGTCCGGTGGAGCCGCGCCGCCGCTCCGTCACCGGGCATCCCGACGCTTACCGTGCCGGTGATGATCATGGCGGCGGTGGCCGCGCTCCTATGGACCGTGGAACTCCCGGTTCCGTTGGGCCAGTTTGACGAGACCACCGCGCCGATAGCCGCCACCACCGCCGGCCCGTGGACGATTCTGTTCGCCCTGGCGGTGGTCGCCTACCCCCTCGGGATCCTGATCGAAGGTATCTGGCCCCGCGCCTTCCGGCGGTTCCTGATCTCGGCCTGGGTACTTTCCTACCCGGTGATCATCTTCGTCATCCAGCGCAACCCGATCCTCGACTGGTCCGACATAGTCATGCTGATAGCAGTTGTGCTGGGCGCCGGTGCGCTGCGGGTGCTGGTCCTTCTGCCCAGAGGGCCGACCGCCACCGCAGTAGTGGCGGCCATAGGGCTGGTGACGGCCGCCCTGCCATTCGCCGCCGCGGAAGAGCCACTTTGGGTCGCTGCGTCGTTGGTGCTGATCGGGTTGGCGATACTGACCGCCGCCCTGACGGTAAAGGAGCCGGTGGTAATGGTCCGCGCGTCGGCTGCAGGCCTTGCGCTGGCGTGCTTGCTGATCTGGTTCGCCCCCATGCCGTTCCCCTTCCGCGTACTGATCATCGCCTTCACCCTGTTCCTCCTCGTCACACCCACCTTCGGAGTAACCAAACGGGGAAGGGCCAACCTGGTCCGGGCTTGGATTGCGGCCTCGTTGCTGATTGTGGTGGCGTTCCGACTGGGTGCCACCTTTGTTGACGGCTTGAGCCTGACCACCTTCCTGAGCTCGGATGTCGTCTCCATCATCCTGGCAGTTGTACTGGGCGGCGGCGCGCTCTGGGTCCTGAGCCTCCCACCCGGAGGACTTGCCGCCACCGCGGTGGTGGCGGCTATAGGGCTGGTGACGGCCGCCCTGCCATTCGCCTCGGCGGAAGAGCCGCTCTGGCTCACTGCGTCGTTGGTGATAGTCGGGTTGGCGATACTGACCGCCGCCCTGACGGTAAAGGAGCCCGCGGAAATGGTCCGTGCGTCCGCTGCGGGCCTCACCCTGGTGTGCCTGCTGATCTGGTTCGCCCCCATGCCGTTTCTCTACCGCACACTGATCATCGCCTTCACCCTGTTCCTCCTCGTGACACCCACCTTCGGAGGTACGCGGCGGGGAAGGACCAACATGGTCCGGGCTTGGACAGCAGCTTCGGTACTGATAGTGGTGGCATACCGGATGGGCGCCACCAACACGTCCCTCGAGTTCCAGGGCACCACCTTCCTGGGGGGGTTCAATCTGACCATCCTCCTGGCCGTTAGCGGGATCGCCCTGTCCCTCCCCGTCGGCCTGATCCTCGCCCTGGCCCGAACCTCCTCGATGCCCATCTTCCGCCTGCTGGCCACCGGATACATCGAACTAGTACGTAGCGTGCCGATGATCACCTGGCTGTTCTTCGGCTCGGCAATGCTGACTGCGTTTCTGCCGAGCGGCGTGGAGTTCGACGAGATCGTCCGGATTGTTGCGGCGATCACCATCTTCAACTCTGCCTACGTCGCCGAGAACATCCGCGGAGGATTGCAGGCCATCGACAGGGGCCAGTACGAGGCAGCCAGGGCTACGGGCCTGAGCATCGTCCAGTCCACCTCGCTAGTGATCCTGCCCCAGGCGGTGCGGACGGTGATACCGGCGCTGGTCGGGTCGATCATCGTCGCCTTCAAGGACACCTCTCTGGTGGCCATAATCGGACTGGCCGACATTCTGCTGATCGCGCGCAGCTTCATACCTCAGCAGAGCGACCCCAACTTCCAGGGCACCCTGCCCCAGATGATGTTCTTCATGGCATTGTTCTACTGGGTGGTTACCTTCACGATCTCGAAGCTGAGCATGCGCTATGAGCGCAGCCTCGGTATTGGAGAACGCTGATGGTCGAACCATCAACCCCGATTCTGAGGAGGGCGTAATGGATACCAACGGATCGCCGGCGATCATCTGCGAGGACGTAAAGAAGTGGTTCGGTGACTTCCAGGCGTTGAGCGGGGTAACCACCTCGATCGGCTGGGGCGAGGTGGTGGTGGTGATCGGACCTTCCGGCTCCGGCAAGTCCACCTTCATCCGTTGCATCAACCGCCTCGAAAGCCATCAGGCGGGGCGGATCGTGGTGGACGGGATGGAGCTGACCAACGATCTCCGCAACATCGACGCCATCCGCCGCGAGGTCGGCATGGTCTTCCAGCAGTTCAACCTGTTCCCCCATCTCACCGTCCTCCAGAACATCACCCTGGCGCCGATCTGGGCCCGCAACCGGACCCGCTCCAGCTCAGAGGCCGACGCCATGAAGCTCCTCAAACGGGTCGGGATACCGGAACAGGCGAACAAATACCCGGGCCAGCTGTCGGGAGGCCAGCAACAGCGGGTGGCCATAGCCCGTGCCCTGGCCATGAACCCGAAGATCATGCTCTTCGACGAGCCCACCTCGGCGCTCGATCCCGAGATGATCAAAGAAGTCCTCGATGTGATGAAGGAGCTGGCCGAATCGGGCATGACGATGATCGTGGTCACCCACGAGATGGGTTTCGCGCGGGAGGTCGCCGATCGAGTACTCTTCTTCGACTTCGGGATGGTGGTGGAGGAAGGAACGCCCGAACACTTCTTCCACAACCCCCAGCACGACCGCACCAAGCTGTTCCTGAGCCAAATCCTCTAGTAGGGAGCGCAGTAAGTCAAGATCGCACCTTGCCAAGATCGCCGGGTGGCTGCTGGTCACCGAAACGACGGTCGGCGTTGTCATAGCGATGCTAAGGCCTGTCAATGTCTTGAGCGATCATCCCGATGGCGTCACCGGATCGATGTTGGAGGGGCTCCGGGACATTGCCGCGAACAGTTCGTTGAGCCATGTGGTTACCAACGTCGGGCTGCTTACCTCCTGTCAGGGAGTCTTGCCCTGTTGCTCCAAGTGGTCTGGGTGTTCCTGGTCGGCCTCGCCCAGAAAGAGCGACTCGACAACAGCCGGCTAGCCGCCACCAGCCGCACCTGCGCGGGAGTCACGGCCAAAGAGAACGGGGCCCCGGCTACGAGCCCGGGCCCCGTCTCCTAAGAGGACTAAGGATCAACCGGTTCCGCTGTCGGCGCCTTCCTTGAACATCTCGCCGATCGCCGCCACCGAGCCCAGCAGCCCCGACGTGTCGAGAGGCAGGAATATCTTGGTGGCCTGACCGTTGGCGATGCCCTGCAGGGCCTCCAGGTAGCGGATGGCGATCAGGTCATCGGTCGGATCGCCGTTGTGAATCGCCAGGAAGACCCGCTCGATGGCCTGGCCCTCACCCTCGGCCACCGTGAGCTTCTGGTACTTGTCGGCCTCGGCAACCCGCTTGATGGCCTCCGCCTCACCTTCGGCCCGCAGGATGGCGGACTGCTTGACACCCTCCGCCTTGAGGATGGCCGACGTCTTCTCGCCCTCGGCTTCCGTGACGACCGCCCGGCGGGTCCGCTCTGCCTTCATCTGGCGATGCATGGCGTCGGTCACGTCCGGTGGAGGCTCGATTCGCTGTATCTCGACCCGCACCACCCGGGTTCCCCACTTGTCGGTGGCGTCGTCGAGTATCTCGCGCAGCTTGCCGTTGATGAGCTCGCGAGACACCAACGCCGCGTCGAGTTGGAGGTCGCCAACCACGTTACGCAGGTTGGTCTGCGCCAGTTTCGTGATGGCCAGGATGAAATTGCCCACGGCATACTTGAGCTTCACCGGATCGGTCGCCTCGAAGTAGATCACCGCGTCCACCGTGACCACCACGTTGTCCTTGGTGATGACCTCCTGCGGCGGCACATCCACCACCTGCTCCCGCATGTCGACCTTCAGGATGCGCTGCACGAACGGGATGACGAACCGGAGCCCGGGCGAGACGGTCCTCTTGTACTTGCCGAGGAACTCGATCAAACCCTGTTCGTACGGCCGCACGATCCGGAACCCGGTCGCTGCAACAAGTAATACCGCCACGGCTATGACGGCTAGAAGTAATACGCCCGCTACCTCCATCGGATTTCCTTTCTCTGTTGGTCTCTACCAGTCACTTTGAGTGGTCTTCGACTTCTCTGACTACCAGGCGGGTACCTCGAAGGGCAACCACTTCCACCCTCGCACCCTCGGCGATCGGCTTGCCTTCGGTGGAGGCCCGCCATTCCTCCGCTTCCACCCTGATCCTCCCCGTGTTAGCACCGGTGTCGACCTTCTCCAGCACCAGCGCTTCCATTCCGACATAGCGACCGGGCCCCACCACCAGCCCCCCATCCTCATCCTGGGCTCTCATGAATCGGCGCAAGTAGAGCATGGACAGCGCCGTGCCACCGAAGAAGAGCAACCACTGGACTATATCGGTCACGCCTATCCAGGCAGCCACCGCGGCGAGGCCGGCGCCGATCGCGAACGGGAGCAGGAAGAACCCGGCCGTGACGATCTCTCCGATACCCATGAGCAGGGCCAGGCCGGTCCACACCCATCTCCAGACTTCATTGTCCATCATCGTCTCCAGTCTCCATGTAAGGAGTCTCCAGTCTCCATGTAAGG
>JAGWAN010000058.1:0-35880 GCA_021296345.1 Acidimicrobiia bacterium
GGCTGGCGAAGGCGCTAGAGCGGGGGTAGCGACGGCCCCTCTTCCTCTGTCCAGGCGCTTTGTCATGGGTCGGAGTCCCGTGAGTGGGTTTCACACCACCTTCCTAGACTGTTTTGAGGTAGACGCTCTTCGTGGTCGGACGCTTGACCTTCGTTGCCAAACCCCAGGCTGTCGATGAACCGACATGATCGGTCCATTCTCCGACTGGCGGTGCCCGCCCTTGGGGCGATGCTGGCCGATCCGCTGGTCAGCCTGGTTGACACTGCTTTCGTCGGACGTCTTGGAGCAACACCGCTCGCCGCACTGGGAATCGCCATTGCCATACTCTCCGTGGGTTTCTGGGTCTTCATCTTCTTCGCCTACGGGATCACTCCTCTTGTCTCACGTGCGATAGGGGAAGGAGATAGTCCAAGGGCTGCTCGCATCATCGGGAGCGGGCTGCTCGCTGCTGCGGGTCTCGGAGTTGTCGTCTCGGTACTCCTGGTCGTGTGCGCAGGACCACTAACCGACCTCATGGCGGCCCGTGGGGAGGTTCACGCGCAAGCGACGGCCTACCTTCGGATACGCTCGCTGGCGACTCCGGCTGTTCTGGTCATCTTGCTCGGGCACGGCGCCTTTCGGGGACATCAAGACACACGAACACCGCTGCTCGTCACGATTGCATTCAACTCCGCAAACGTCATCCTCGACCCGATCCTCATTTTTTGGGTCGGCTGGGGTTTGGAGGGCGCCGCTATCGCAACTGTGGTCGCTCAAAGCATGGGTGCCATGTGGTTCGTGCGATTGATGCGCAAACGGCTAGGCGCAGAGTTTCGCGGGATTCGATGGGACGAGAGCGTCGGCTTGCTGCGGGCCGGGCGGGACGTGGTTATCCGTGCCGCCTCAATCGTCATCGCCTACACGGCAGCCGCCCGGGTCGCGGCTGCGCTTGGAGATGCCCAGATCGCAGCACACCTAGTAGCTGTTCAGATCGTGCTTCTGCTTGGGCAAGTGGCGGATTCATTCGCTGTCGCGGGACAAGTTCTTATTGCGGGCTTCAGCGGTGCCCGGCGCGGGAAAGAGGTTCGGGCCGTGTCGATGAGACTTCTGTTTTGGGGCTTCCTATTGGGTGGGCTGCTCCTCGTCCTGCTCGTCCTTGGTCGGGTCGTGGTTCCGACCTGGTTCTCAAATGATCGGGGCGTGGTAGCCGCCTTGGAGGGAATGTGGCCGGTTCTGGTCGTGATGCAGCCACTGACCATGCCGATCCAGGTCTGGGAGGGTGTGGTGATGGGCGCAACCGATTTCGGGTTTCTCGCCCGAGCTCTCCTGGCATCGATGATCTCGTCGCTTGTTGTGTTGGTCCTCGTCGTTCCCCTGGATTGGGATCTCTCAGGCGTTTGGTGGGCGCTTGTGGTCTTCTACGTTGTCCGAGCGCTACATCTGATCTGGTGGAGCTCAAGGCCCGACTCGCTGTATCGCGGACTGACCCGACTTCGGGCTGGTTGAGTCTCCTCCTTCCACTTCCGCCAACGCTCAGGATGATCGTAGAATGTTGACAATCATCGGATCCGCTGGTTTGATCCGGGCTGGCGACAGGATGCAAAGCCATCGGAAGGACGGGCCATGACACCACGAAGAGATCTCTTTGTCTACGTGGCGAAGCCAGGGACACGGGACGAAACGATCCGGTACCTATCCGGGTGGCTCGAGTCGCTTGTCGGTCATCCCGGTTTCACCGGCGGTTCCGTCCTCGCCGAGGAGGCAGGTGAACTGCTTCCCGATACCTTGGTCGTGATCATGGACTTCGAGTCCGGCGATGCGGCCCGCGCCCTCTGGCCGAAGATCGAGAACCCGATCCACCCCCTCTACCCGGACGACAAGTCGGACGATTCCCCTGACCAGGGACCGGCCTTCTTCGACGACACAAACGAGCGTGTGGCGGCTGGCGAGCCTCTCGCGCTTCGATTCTCCCGAGGAGACGGACGTGTTGCTCGCATGCTCCACATCCATGCTGAGGTGGCGAGTGAAGTTTCCGCCTGAGTAACCCACATTCGGTGAGATTGCTAGACACCCCTGTGGCCGAGGGGCTGCTCGATTCGTACCGGTTCCGTTGTATCGGACCGACACGCGGAGGACGCGTCGTAGCGGTGGCAGGCGATCCGAAGCACAGGCCTGTCTTCTATTTCGGGGCTGTTGCCGGTGGAGTGTGGAAGACCGAAGATGCCGGTACCACTTGGCGCAACGTCAGCGATGGCTATTTGAAGACCAGCTCGGTAGGTGCCCTGGCTGTGTCCGAGTCTGACCCCAACGTGATCTATGCGGGCATGGGGGAGAGCTGCATCCGGGGCGATGTTTCCCACGGAGACGGCGTTTATCGCTCCAGCGACGCCGGGCAGACCTGGACCCATTGCGGTCTCACCGACACGCGGCACATCGGTGAGATTCGGGTTCACCCGAAGGACCCCCGCCACGTCTATGTCGCGGCGCTCGGTCACGCGTTCGGACCCAGCGAGGAGCGAGGGTTGTTCAGGAGCCGAGACGGAGGCGGGACGTGGGAGAAGATCCTCTATGTCTCACTCGGAGCGGGCGCCGTTGATGTCGTTCTAGACCGGCAGAGCCCGGCTGTGATCTACGCCTCCATTTGGGAGGCGCACCGCAACTTCTGGGAGCTATCGAGCGGGGGGCCTGATAGCGGTTTGTGGAAGTCGACTGACGGGGGTGACACCTGGCAGGAGATCACTCGAAACAAGGGTCTTCCACAGGAAGCCGTCATCGGCAAGATCGGTGTCACGGCGTCACCGGTCCGATCAGGCCGGGTTTGGGCGCTGATAGAGGCTACCGAGAGGCCAGGGCTATACCGCTCGGACAATTTCGGCGAGACGTGGAACCTGGTCAGCTCCAAGGCCGAGCTTCGTGGTCGCCCCTGGTACTACATGCACGTCTTCGCTGACACCCAGGACCCGAACACAGTCTTCGTCAACAACGGACGAATGTGGAAGGCGACCAACGGTGGTGAGGATTTCACCCGAGTCGCCACTCCACACGGCGACAACCACGACCTCTGGATCGATATCAATGACAACCAGCGCATGGTCCAGGGCAACGACGGAGGAGCCACCGTTTCGTTCAATGGCGGAGCGTCCTGGAGTCCGATCTACAACCAGATGACCGCACAGTTCTACACAGTGGCCACCGATGACCGTGAGCCCTACTACTACGTGTACGGGACTCAACAGGACAGCTCGAGTATCGCTGTGCCCAGCGGCACGATCGACGGTGCCATCGTGTGGTCGGACTGCTACGCGGCTGGGGCTGGGGAGAGCGGTTTCATCGCGGTCCATCCCGACGACCCCGACATCGTCTTTGTTGGCTCCGTTGGAACCTCTCCGGGTGGCGGAGGGGCGCTGCTGCGCTACGACCATCGCAGCGGTCAGATGAAGTTGGTGAATGTCTGGCCGCAGTCTCACGCTGGAATCGGTCCTGGTGAGCTGAAGTATCGGTTCGCTTGGACCTTTCCCATTCTCTTCTCCCCGCACGACTCATCCGTTCTCTACACGGCAGGAAACGTCGTCTTCAAGAGCACCGACGAGGGTCACACCTGGGAGCCGATCAGTGCCGACCTGAGTCGCAACGACGCTTCGAAGTTGGGTCCCTCTGGTGGTCCGATCACCAAGGACACCAGCGGTGCGGAGCACTACTGCACCGTGGCCACTCTCCGCGAGTGCCCATTGGAGCCCGGGGTTATCTGGGCTGGGAGTGACGATGGGCTGGTTCACGTCACACGGAACGGCGGGGAGACCTGGAGTGACGTGACCCCGCCGGACCTCCCGGAGTGGGCTTTCGTTCGCACTGTCGAGCCATCGCCGCACCAAGCAGGAAAGGTCTACCTGGCTGCCACCCGCTACAAGCTCGATGACAACGCCCCATATCTGTACAAGACCACCGATTACGGGCAGACGTGGGTGACCATTGTCGGTGAGGGCGACACAGCCATCCCACACGACGACTTCGTCAGGGTGATTCGCGCTGACCCCAATAGGGCCAATCTTCTCATTCTGGGAACCGAGACCTCTCTCTATCTATCGACCGACGATGGTGCCGGCTGGCATCGTTGGAATTCGAACCTCCCGGTGACTCCCATCTATGACCTGACGGTCAAGGGGGCCGATCTCGTGATCGCCACTCACGGCCGCTCGTTCTGGATCCTCGATGACTTGAGCCCGATCTATCGGCTCATGGACGAACCTCGAGGCAGGGAGCGTCTTTTCTTACCTGGGGAGGTCTGGCGGGTTCTGCCCAACCACTGGGAGTTCTGGCAGACCACCGCGGGGAAGGACTACTGGGTTTCGCCGGGTAAGGCGGCCACCTTCTGGGCTGAACCGGACGAAACCGGTCAGGTGAGACACACGTATCCATACGCCGGCGAGTCGGGCCCGAGAGGAGCTGCCGTCACTTATGTGCTTGGCGAAGACGCGACAGCGGATGGGTTCTCGGTTGCGCTGGAATTCCTGGACAGTGACGGTGACGTAGTGAACCGGTTCGAGCCCGAGCATCCAGGTCGGGAGGAGATGAGCGACGACGAGAAAGCACTACACGCCGGACCGTGGATCACCACTAAACCCGGGTTCAACCGGTTCGTGTGGGACCTTCGCTATCCGGGTTCGACGAAGGTGCTGGGCAACGATCGTGCCGGGGAGGCTGATGTGGGTCCGCTGGTGGTTCCTGGCGCTTACCAGGCCCGTCTCATCATGATCGACCCCTCCGGGAAGACGAAGACTCTCACCGAGAGCTTTCGGGTGCGGAACGACCCAAGGGTCGACGTCTCTCAGGAGGATCTCGAAGAACAGCTCGTGGCTCTGCTCGGCATTCGCGACCAGATCTCTCGGGCCCATCAAGCGGTGACCACCATCAGGGACATCAAGAGACAGCTCGAACATTGGCAGAAACGGTCGGATCTTGGTGGAGACGCCAGTGCCGCTGCCACCTCCCTCGAAGAGCGGCTCCACGAGATAGAGGACAAGCTGATGTTGCCCATCGAGAAGAAAGGCACTCCTGCCGCCAACGAGCCGGCCCGGCTCAGCCAGAGGCTGGCTTCGGTGCTCAGCGTTATCGGCTCAGCTGACACCAAGCCGACGAGGAGTTCGCTTCAGGTGGCTGCCATGTATTCGGCTGAGATCGACGACGAGTTGGCCAAGCTCGGCGATGTGCTGGCCACCGAACTGCTCGAGTTCAACGCCCTGATGGACAATGTCGGTCTGCCGCCAGTGCAACCTTGAGATCTGGCTTCTATGTCCTATCCACATCCCCAGCTTGCGAGCACCACGATCTCCGAGCTAGCACGCAGGCTCGAGAGTGGACAAGTCAGCTGTGTGGACCTGGCGGGGATGTATCTGGAGAGAATCGCGGCCGTCGACCGCCACGGCCCCCGATTGAATTCGATTATCGAGTTGAATCCGGATGCGCTCGAGATCGCCGCGCAGTTCGACGAGGAGCTCAGCCGTGGCACCACTCGAGGTCAGCTTCACGGCATACCGATTCTCGTCAAGGACAACATCAACACGGGGGATCGGATGCAAACGACCTCGGGGTCGTTGGCCATGGTGGGTACCCCGGCTGATGAAGATGCTCCACTGGTAGCGAGACTTCGCAGCGCCGGGGTGGTGATCCTCGGCAAGGCCAACCTCACCGAATGGGGCGACTTCAGATCACCGAAGGCAATCGATGGTTGGAGCGGTCGCGGGGGCCAAACACGCAACCCGTATGTACTCGACCGAACTCCGCAAGGTTCGAGTGGAGGCTCAGCGGTTGCCGTAGCCGCCGGACTGTGTGCGGGTGCAGTGGGCACGGAGACCAATGCCTCGATAGTCAAGCCTGCTGCAGTTAGCTCGGTCGTCGGGATGAAGCCAACTGTTTCGACCGTCCCGCGCCGCGGATTGATACCGGTCTCCACTTCCCAGGGATCTCCCGGACCCATCGCTCGATCCGTTCTGGACTGTGCGATCCTGCTAGCCGCCATGGCCGACAAGGGGCACCGGTACGAAGCGGCCTTGGAGGAGAACGATGTGTCCGGTTTCCGCATCGGTGTCCTGCGAAGCCACCCCTTCTCTGGCTACAACCGGTATACCGATGAGATCCTGGAAGACGCACTTGAGACGCTGCTTGAGCTGGGTGCAGTCTTGATCGACGCGGACATCCCGTCGACCCCGGAGATGCTCGAGGTCAACGCCTCCGATGACCTCTATCTCTGGGAGTTCAAGGCGGGTATCGATGCATATCTGGAACAGCGCAACGGTGTCCCGAAGAATCGCCTCGAAGACCTGATGGATATCAACGTTCAGGACTACGCCCAGGAGATGAAGTTCTTTGGCCAAGAAGTCTGGGAGCGTGCCGTGAGCAAGGGCCCTCTGAGTGAGAAGGGGTATGTCGATGCTCTGGACCGTCGACGGCGCCTTTCAAGAGATGATGGGATCGATGCGACCTTGAATCGCCTCGACCTCGACGCCTTTGTGGTTGCTACTGACCGACCACCCTATGTGAGAGACCCAGCGGTCGAACACAATCCACCCCCGGTGCCGTCGGCTTTGCCCGCGGCGATGGCCGGTTACCCCATCATCACGGTTCCGGCAGGGTTCGTCTTCGGCGACCTGCCAATCGGCGTGAGTTTCTTTGCCGGCGCCGGCAGCGAGAGCCGGATTCTCAGGATTGCCCACGCTTTCGAGGAGGCCACAGGCGCCTCTAGGCCGCCTCGATTCCTGAAGACCCTCGAACTGAGTTGACCTCGATCGCGTTCGGCTGGTGGTTCCACGCTGCGCCAAGTTTCTGAGCAGTCGCTAGGTGACTGTCACCGATTCGAGAGCTACAAGAGAACCATCGGCCCGGGGGACTTCACACGTGGAGCGTCCTTTGATGGGATCGGAGGCCAGGAACATCATCGCCCCGCTCTTGCGCCTCTGAGGGAGTCGGGCGTCAGTCGCCGACCTGATGATGCAGGCTCTCGAAGTCCACGTCCAAGACCTGTTGCAGGTGGGCCAGGTGGGCATCGATCTGCTCGAAATAGATCGAGACCACACTCAATGCCTGTTTGGTCGGCTTGGCATCCGCGCTGGCAATCACGCTGATCAGCGTCGTCAGGCCTTGGATCAGGGCCTTCTCATCACGTCCAAACGTGTCGCTCAGATCGCCGGGGACGACTATCAACTCCCTCTCGACGGACGCAAGCTCGTTGAGAACAGCCTCGGCTCTCCGAGACGCCATGTTCCCGGTACCGGCCAGGTGCTCGATCCGGCGCCGTGCTTCGCGAAGCCGCGCCAGGGCATAGCGGGCCTCGCTTATCTTGGCCGAAAGCTGCCGCTCCAGATCCTCTTGCGACACCTCACGTCGGGGATCGTTGACCACCACTAGGGGCGCGGTCTGCGCGCTGGCCGAGCCGTCCGGCCTCTGTACGGTGAGCCTCACCTCGTACTCGCCCGGCACAATAAGGGGGCCTCGATCGGCTTCTCCTCCCGCCGGCCCTCCAGGCAGGGGCATGGCTCCTTCGTGGCGAAGATCCCACACAAAGCGACACATGCCCGGGTCCTTGGGCGCCCGGGGTGCGACTCCTTCCAGGTCGCCGTCAGGGGTCGACCGAATCGACCAGACCACACCCTGGTTGCCGTCGAGGAAGTCCAGGGTGATCACCACGCCAGGATCGGAGGCGGTCGCATCGCTCAGGTAATAGTGAACCGTGGCACCGGTTGGTCCGGTGGAGCCGGCATCGAGATAACGCCGCTCCACCTGCCCTGTCTCGTCCACCTGGGCCACAAAAGTCGCCGCCTTGCCCAGAGCGGTCCAGTAGTCCTTGCCCTCGGCGGTAACCCAGGCCGAAGTCAGATGGGGAAGCACTCGCCAGGTCTTCTTCGGAGTGAACAGGAAGTCGCCGGACAGGGAAGGGTCCTGGGCTAGCCGGCGCAGTGGGGCCAGGTCGTCGGCGATCCAGAAGCCACGCCCGTGGGTGGCGACGGCCAGATCGGACCCTTGAACTTTCAGGTCGTACACCGGGGTGTTGGGGATTGTGGGCCACCTGAGCCAAGTCGACCCGTCGTCCACGGATACGTAGAGACCGGTCTCGGTGCCTGCGTACAGGAGTCCGTCCACAATCGGGTCGCTGCGCACCACCCTGACGAAGTCCTCGGCCGGGATCGCTTCATCGCCTTCACCGACAATGCTCACCCAGGTCCGGCCATGATCGTCGGTGCGGAGCAGGAACGGCCGGAAGTCGTCGAGCATATATCTCGTCGCCGCCAGGTAGGCGGTGCCCGGGCGATGCCGGGACGGCTCGATGTTCTTGACGAAGGTCCATTCGGGAAGGTCGGGCGGTGTGACATCCTCCCAGTTGGCGCCCCGGTCTCGGCTCAGGTGGACAAGGCCGTCATCCGACCCGGCCCACAGCAGTTCCGGTTCGAGCGGAGACTCGCTCAGGGCTGCGATCGTGCAGTAGTCCTCGGCGCCCGATGTTTCCTTCTTGATTGGTCCCCCCGACAGTTGCTGTTTCTCGGGATCGTCGCGGGAGAGGTCAGGACTGATGACCTCCCAACTGTCACCGATGTCGCGCGAGTTGAAGACGACGTTTCCCGCAGCTTGAGCGGAGAACAGGACGGGGAACGTGAAGTGGAACCGGTACTTGAGCTCAGACGGCGCTACACCGTCGTGGGCCTCAGGCCAGATGTTGACCAGCCGTATCTGCTCGCTGCGGTGGTCGTAGTGCTGAAGGGCGGCTCCTCGACCGGGAGAGCTACCTATCCCCCCCACCACCACCGTGTTGTGGTCATCGGGATGCACTGCCACCGAGCCGCTCTCTCCGGTGCCTGTCTCGCAGCAGTCAACCATGGTGATCGCGCCGTCGGTCGTGCCGCTGGGTACAGCAATGGTGGAGTTGTCTTGCTGGGTGCCATAGACGTAGAAGTAGGGTGCGCGGTTGTCCGTGTCCAGCCGGTAGATCTGTGCTGTGAGCTGGTTATGAACGGTGCTCCAAGACGCTCCGCCGTCGAAGGAGACATTCGCGCCCCCGTCGTTGGCCGAGATCATGCGGAGGTTGTCCCCAGGGTCGATCCAGAGGTCGTGGTTGTCATCATGCTGAGTGGCGATCCTGTTGAAACCGACACCGCCGTCATCGGAACGCCACATGTGCGAGTTCAGGACATAGACCCGATCCTCGCGCAGGGGGTCGGCCTTGACGTGGGTGAAGTAGAAGGGCCGGTTACGGAGTTCGCGCTTGGCGCTCACAAGACTCCATGTCCGGCCGAAATCGTCGGACCGGTAGAGGCCCGGCGCCTCGGACGATTCGATCAAGGCCCAGAGCCTTCCGGGGCGGGCTCCAGAGGCTGCCAGTCCCACCCGGCCGATGATCGCCGACTGCGGCAGCCCCTCGTTCTGCGTGATCTCGGTCCAACTGTCGGCGCCGTCGGTCGACCTCCAGATTCCGCTATCGGGCCCTCCGCTGCTCATATTCCAGAAAGTACGACGAGCTTCCCAGACGGCCGCATACAGGATGTCGCGAGAGCGCGCGTCCATGGTGATGTCTATTGCTCCAGCCTTGGTGCTCGTGTGAAGCACCCTTTGCCACGTGTCGCCGCCATCGAGGGTTCGATAGATCCCGCGTTCGGGATTGCTTCCGAATGCGTGGCCCAGGGCAGCCACATAGACACGTTCCGGGTCGAACGGGTCAACCAGGATCTCCCCGATGTGCCGAGTATCTGCCAGACCTGTGTGTGCCCACGTGTCGCCGCCGTCCCGCGATCGGTATACACCGTCGCCGGGTGAGACATCGTTGCGGATGCAGGCTTCTCCCATCCCCGCATAGATGATCTCGGGGTTCGTGTGTGAAACTGCCAGGGCACCCACTGATGCCGTTCTCAAGTACCCATCGCTGACGTTTTCCCAGGTCAACCCGGTGTCAGACGTCCTCCAAATGCCTCCTGCCGCCGCTCCGAAATAGAAGACAGAACGACTGTCGGGATCCCCGGCGACAGCGACCGATCTTCCCCCGCGAGGAGGGCCGATGCAGCGAAACCTGATTCCGCTCAGAACGTGGCGTGGGGTGTGCCTGCTCGACAACTACCTTGTCTTCCTTCCTGTAAAGGGGCCTCGGCACAAGGTTCGGCGGGGATCCGGCGGACCGGATCCGACCTCGAGCCTCCGACCGGATGCCCGGGCCGTCCGAGACAGCTTGCCAGCAATATACAATCTGACCAACCTACCGACACAGCGGAGAAACTCAGAGTAAGTTCGATTGGAGCCGCTCCTAGCGATCGATCCAACTAACTGAGCTGGGAGCGTTGACGGAATCAACCGGACGTCAATCGAAAATGTCGTGCAACACCCAACGCTTTCATCTGCACGTGGTCACGGTGCCGTGAAGCCGATGGCCACCCGTATCTATCCGTCGCTGGCCGTACCCGCCTACCGATTGCTCTGGTTGGGCATGGTCCCCTCGCTTCTCGCGTTTCACATGGGTGTCGTAGCCGGTGGTTATGCCGCGGTGACCCTCACGGGTTCGGCCTTCATTGTGGGCCTGGTTGGCGGTGCCTGGGGCGTCCCGGTGGCGCTGATTCCGTTTGCGGGAGGAGCCGCCGCGGATCACCGCTCGAGAAGGCGCATCATGGTCGCCTCCCACCTCGCCGTGGCAGGGTCGGCCGGACTCATCGCCTTACTCTTTCTAACTCAGACCCTGACATGGTGGGCTCTGGTCATTCATGGGCTGGTGCTCGGCGTAACCCTCTCGTTTCTCACCCCCGCCCGCATCGCCTATTCGATCGATGCCGTTGAGCACCGACTTGTAGCCAACACGATGGCGGCCTTCTTTTTCATCTCGCAGTTCATCGCGATCGTCGGGTCGGCCGCGGCCGGAGTGCTTCTGCGCTTGCCGGTGGTCGGCATCGGCTGGACGTACGTCGTCATCGGCTGGCTGTATGTGGTCGCAGCCATAGTCCATTCCCGCCTACCCGAGACGCCGAGGAACAGCAACGGCCCAGTCACCACCTGGGGCCAGGTACGCGGCGGCATCGCATTCGTGTTGTCT
Source organism: Acidimicrobiia bacterium (assembly GCA_021296345.1). Taxonomy (GTDB): domain Bacteria; phylum Actinomycetota; class Acidimicrobiia; order Spongiisociales; family Spongiisociaceae; genus Spongiisocius. The sequence continues at coordinate 11,036 of JAGWAN010000058.1, forward strand.
AACCCACCCCTACCCAAGCTCCTCGGCCTCACCGCTCTGATCGCCTTAGGGGGCATGGCCTACGTCTATGTGCTCCCGATCTTCACCGATCAGACACTCCGGGCCGGGCCCGAAGAGTTGGGACTACTGGTGGCCGCCGGCGGAGTGGGCGGGTTGATGGCGGCCCTCGCCGATTCAGCCTTCTCTCGACCGCGGCATCTCCGGCTCGCCCAGCGGTTGGCGATCTTCGGGTTGGGATCGGGACTGGTGGCATTCGGAACAGCCCGCTCGGTCTGGGTCGCGATGGCTTGGGTCGGGCTCATCGGGTTTTGCTTCACAACGGCGTTGATCGCGAACAGTTCGCTGCTGATGACGCACCCTGATGCAGAACGGTTTCGCGGCCGGCTGGCGAGCCTGTACCAGGTAGCGGTCGCCTTGGGTCCGATCGGTGCGATTCCGGTCGGCTTGCTGGCCGACGGGGTTGGCCCCAACCTGGCTGTAAGCCTCGTCGGCGCGGCGGTACTCGTCGCCGCTGCGCTGTCCACGCGGAACCGATGAGCGTGCCTTCGTCGAGCCCCTCGGATGACCGGCCGTGAGCCTCGGCGCTGCCAGCGGTCCGGATGCCGTACAGCTGGGTACTGTTGCGGAACGCACGCTTCCCCCGTCGGCCGATGTGGTGGTGATCGGTGGCGGGATCATGGGTGTCGCCAGTGCCTTCTTTCTTGCTCGGGCAGGTCGATCAGTGGCCGTGATCGAGAAGGGAAGGATCGCCGGGGAACAGTCGGGCCGTAACTGGGGCTGGGTACGGCAACAGGCTCGGGATGTCGACGAATTGCCCCTGATGATCGAATCCAACCGGATTTGGCGGACAGCCGAGCGCGAGTTGGGGGCTGACATCGAATGGACCCAAGGGGGCAACCTTGCGCTTGCAAGAGATCCGGTCCGTATCGCCTTTTTCAAGGAGTGGCTTGCCGTCGCTCGCGAGACCGGATTGGACAGTCGCTTCCTGACCCCGACCGACGTGTCGGCGGTCCTGCCCGAAGTACAGGGGCGATGGCGGGGCGCGATGTTCACGCCGAGCGACGGGCATGCCGAACCAACCAAGGCTACGTGGGCATTCGCGCGGGCGGCCGAGACGGCAGGGGCAAACATCATCGAGGGATGCGCCGTGGATCGGATCACGGTCGAGCGGGGCCGGGTGACAGGAGTCGAGACCGAGAGAGGTGTCATCCGGGCCCGGCACGTGATCTGTACGGCCGGGGTCTGGTCGGCGCGGCTATTGCGTAGCGTGGGTATCGACTTGCCGGTCCGGGTCGTCCGGTCCACGGTCGCCGGCACCACACCGATCGACCCGCTGACCGAGATAGCCGTCGGCTATCACCCGGTTGTGTCCTTCCGGCAGCGTCGCGACGGCACCCTGTACATCGCCGCAAGCGGGGGCGATCACGACGTCACGCTCCAGTCCTTCCGTCACCTTCGTATGTTCCTCCCGAACTACATGAAGAACCGCCGGATGCTCCGAATCCACGTCGGACGTCCGCTGGGAAGGGACATCACCGACGCTGTGCTCCGCCGGAGACGCCACCGCCTTCCCTGGCGGACCCAGCGCGTGCTCTCACCCTCGGCAAACGAGGAGAAGGCTTGCGAGGGTGTTATCGAGTTCCGGAAGATGTTTCCGGACCTGGAGTTCGAAGTCGCCCACACGTGGGCCGGCTACATCGATTCGACACCGGACGCAGTGCCCGTCATCGACCTGCTCGCTCGGCCTGCCGGTCTGGTGATCGCCACCGGGTTCAGCGGGCACGGCTTCGGCATGGGCCCGATCGTCGGACGCGTCGTGACCGAGCTCGTCGTGGACGGGAACTCGTCATTCGACCTCTCCGCCTTCCGTCTGTCTCGTTTCGCGGACGGCAGCTACAAGAAGCCGCGGCTCGTCTCGTGAGCCTTGCGCGACGCGCGCCGACGACCGAGAATGACGGCTAGGGACGCCGCCCGCCCTGGCCATACATTGCCGGCCGGAGCGGCCGAACAACGGAGGTGACCGATGGAACTCCTGCAAGAGCTCGATGCCCGCGGCGCAAACCGCCTCTACATCGATGGTGATTGGCGGGAGTCGTCAGACAGCAACGAGTTCCCCGTCCTCGATCCGGCGACCGAAGAGGTGCTCACCCATGTTTCGAGCGCCTCGCCAGAGGATGCCATAGCCGCGGTCGCCACTGCTCATGAGGCGGGGCCCGAGTTCGCCGCGCTGACCCGGCGAGAACGTTCGGAACGGAGGCCAATCGTGTATTGCCGCCAACCGGATCTACGTCCAGAACTCGGTGGCTGTAGTATTCACCGGACGTTTGGCAAAAGCGATGGCACCGGTGCAAGTGGGTCCGGGCATGGAACAAGGCGTCACTCTCGGGCCGGTCATAAACGAGCAAGCCGTCGAGCAAATGTCAGGCCTGGCCGAGGCGTCAACCGTCTACGGCTCCGATGTCCGTGTCGGGGGAGGGCGGCCCGACGGTCGCGGCTACTTCTTCGCACCGACTGTTTTGTAGAATGTGAGCCCTTCGGAACCGATTCTCGACACCGAGATCTTCGGGCCCATCGCCCCGGTCGTGACCTTGACACCGACGACGAAGCCTTGGCTTTGGCCAACGACACGATCTAGGGGTTGGCCGCCTACGTCTACACATCGAGCCTTGCCCCCGGGCTGAGTGCCTCAGAGGCCATCCAAGCCGGGATGGTTGGGATCAACCGAGGTGTGATGTCCGATCCGGCCGCGCCGTTCGGAGGCATGAGACAATCCGGACTGGGTCGAGAGGGCGGTCACGAAGGAATGATGGAATTCCTGGAGACCCAATACATCGCAGCAGACTGGTAACTCTAAGCCGCCAGATCATCCAAGTGTCGTTCTAGGAGAAACCCCTCTCGGGCTGCTAGACCACTGCTTCATCGAGCGTAGATGTCGACTTTCTCGCTGTAGGCGACCATGCGTGTGACCTTCTGCGACTCGGGCAGCGGCGAGTCATATCCCGGAGGATGTTCCCTGGCTCTCGCCGTCTATGTCGAGATTCCAGCTCCGCGCCACGCCCCCTGGTGGGGACACGCAGTATCGAGAGGGAAGAGCCGGGGTCAGGTACTCTTGTGGTACCTCATGGAGCACGTTGTTGGCTGATCTCTCGACTCCCTACCAGGACGACGCCTGGGATCTGGATACGTTGTTGATTCACGGGTGGTCGGAGCCGAACGCGGACGGGGCCATCGTCCCGCCAATACACCCGGCCTCAACCTTCATCAGAAGTCACATCGATGACGCCGCTCGCTACCAATACGCTCGGCGGGCCAATCCCACCCGTGATGCGCTCGAATCCCTCCTTGCCGGTCTCGAACACGGTGAGTCCGCCTCCGCGTTCTCATCCGGCATGGCCGCGATCAGTGCGGTGCTTCAGCTCCTGTCGGCAGGCGATCGCGCCGTCGTCGGGTACGACAGCTACCTCAGTACCTATCACCTCTTTACCAACGATCTGCCTCGGTACGGTGTCGAGGCCGATTTCGTCGATCTCTCCGATCTGGAGGCCGTGCACGCCGCAATCAAGCCCAACACCCGCCTGATTTGGATCGAGACGCCGACTAACCCATTGCTCGACATCGTGGACCTGAAGGCCCTTGCGGAGATCGCCAGCGGGATCGGTGCGCTGAGTGTCGTCGACAACACGCTCGCGTCTCCCTACTGCCAGAATCCGCTCGATCACGGTGTGGACCTCGTGGTCCACAGCACGACCAAGTATCTCGGGGGACACAGCGATCTGCTTGGCGGGGCGGTGACCTCCAACTCAGAAGAGCTCGCTCTACGTATGGCCGATCGCCAGTCCCACCTGGGCGCGATACCCAGCCCGTTCGACAGCTGGCTACTCATGCGGGGCATCCGAACTCTTGGTGTTCGGATGCGTCGGCAGATGGCGAATGCACAAGCGGTAGCCGAATGGTTGGACGATGATCCGCGCGTAGTTCGGGTCTTCTATCCGGGCCTCTCAGACCACCCACGGCACGAGTTGGCGCATGCGCAAATGCCCGGCGGGTTCGGCGCCATGGTTTCGTTCGAAATCAGAGGCGGCTCGGAGGCGGCCAGGCTCGTCTCTCAGCGCACAGCACTGTTCAGGCTGGCTACGAGCCTGGGCGGTGTCGAATCGCTCGTTTTTCCGCCCACGGCCTGGCTCGAAACCGACCCCGAGCTGATGGCAGCTATCCCGAAATCGCCGTGGGCACACCATCCCGGTTTGAACAGGCTTTCGATCGGGATCGAATCCGACGACGACCTCATCAACGACCTGGATCGAGCCCTCGGGTAGCCGGCTAGCGCAGGAACGCGCCCACCGCTTCGGGCGCGTCCATCGTCATGTTCTCGGCCCTACTGGTAATGTCGTCGACTGTAGATTGTCCACGATCGCCGGCGCGGGCGTGCTCCGCGGCCCGAGCCGGCCGGGTCCGGACAGCACGGCATGGAGGATGGTTATGAAGGGTTGGAGTCTTGGCGAGAGCTACGATTTCCACGGCCAGGCCGTTCGGTATGGGGTCATTGGCTCGGGCTCTCCGATGGTGCTCGTGCACGGCACGCCCTTTTCGTCCTACGTGTGGCATCGGATCGCCCCGTACCTTGTCGACCGGTACGAGGTCTTCTTCTACGACCTCCTCGGCTACGGGCAGTCGGAGATGCGCGACGGGCAGGACGTATCCCTTCCCGTTCAGAACGAACTCCTCGCCGAGCTGCTGGTCCACTGGGGGCTCGACCGGCCGGACATCGTCGGCCACGATATCGGCGGGACGACGGCCCTAAGGACGTACTTGCTCAACGGACGCGAGTACCGGAACCTCGTCCTGATCGATCCGGTCGCCCTCCGGCCATGGTGTCAGGGACTTGATCAGACGATCCGCGGCCACGAAGGCGCTTTCTCGAGCCTATCGCTGTCCATCCACACCGCGATCGTCTCGGCGTACATCCGCCAGGCGATTCGGCGAGCGATTCCTGACGACGAACTTGCTCCGTACCTGGAGCCATGGCTGGGCGATATCGGGCAGGCCGCGTTCTATCGGCAGATGAGCCAGTGTGACATGCGGTTCACCGACGAGATCGAGGCGCGCTACGGCGAGGTCCGCTGCCCGACGTTCATCCTCTGGGGCGAAGAGGACCGATGGCTGCCCATCGAGCAGGGGCTCCGATTGAAGGCGCTTATCCCGTCGGCTGAATTCCGCCCGGTGGCCGGTGCCGGCCACCTTGTTCAGGAGGACGCACCCGAATCGATCGTCGCGACGCTCCTCGACGCCCTCGGATGAGGATCGGCGGCCCGCTCGTTCGATCCATTTGGAGCCGAGATTGTTATGGTTGGCAACAGTTACCGATTATTGGCTTTGGCCCGGTCCGAGGTGTCGCTTCGTTGGCGAGTTCTGATGGAGATTGAGGTGACAAACGACAGCGAGACGACTTCATGAGCCGGACGAGCCCAGCCGATCGTGACGTCTTGCTGCGGGTGAACCAGTTGAGCACGTGGTTCGCCAAGGACGATCAAGTCGTCAAGGCAGCGGACAAGGTCACTTTCTCGATCAAGAAGGGCGAGATCGTAGGTCTAGTCGGGGAATCCGGTTCGGGAAAGACCGTCACAGCACGCTCCATCGCCAGGCTTATATCGCCTCCCGGCAAAATCGTGGGTGGCCAGGTATTTCTCGGCGAAACAAATCTCCTCGACCTCGATGAGGATGAGATGAATGCCGTTCGTGGTGATCGAATAGGAATGCTGTTCCAAGAGCCGAGGGTCATGCTCGACCCCACGTGTCGTGTAGGTAACCAGGTTGGCGAGCCCCTCAGAATCCATCGGGCAACATCGAAGCGGGACGCCTGGTCTACGGCGGTCGGTCTGCTCCGGGATGTCGAGATCCCGGATCCGGAACAGCGCGCCCGGAGCTATGCCATTGACATCTCTGGCGGCATGGCCCAGAGAGTCATGATCGCCACGGCTCTTGCCGCCGAGCCCGATTTGCTTATTGCCGACGAGCCGACCACCGCGCTCGACGTGACCGTGCAGGCTCAGATCCTTCAGCTCTTACAGCGGCAATGCCGCGAGCGCGGGATGGCGATGCTGCTCATCACGCATGACCTTGGAGTGGTCGCTGCTATCGCCGACCGGGTGCTGGTCATGTACGCAGGCCAACTCGTTGCCGAAGGAACGACTGAAGAGATCCTGCGGGGGCCCTTGCATCCGTACACGTGTGCTCTGGTGGCATGCGCATCGATGGCGACTGCGGACGGGGAACTGGTGACGATTCGCCCGAGCAGTGAGGATCTGGGCGAGGGATGTCGCTTCTACGACCGCTGCGACGTCCACGGCCGGGTGGGCATCAGCGATCGATGCAGTGACGAGATGCGTTCACTGGTCGAGTCTCAGTTGGGTCGGAGAACCAGATGTCACGCCCTAGAACTAGGCCTCGGAGAAGCGGTCGGTGTCTGACGCCCGCGACTCCTCGGCCTCCGTGCCCCTGCTCAGTCTCCAAGAGGTCGTGAAGACCTTCCGTCATCGAAAGCAGCACATCTTCGACAAGCCGGCGTCGGTCCGTGCGGTTCGCGGTGTCACCTTCGATCTGGATCGGGGGGAAAGCCTCGGCCTGGTCGGTGAGTCCGGTTGCGGAAAGAGCACTCTCGCACGGTTGATCCTGGGTCTGATCGCCCCTACCAGCGGAGTCGTCAAGTTGAACGGTCAGGACATCTCCCTCTTGGGTTCACGGGAGATGAAGGGTCTGCGCCGGCAAGCACAGATGGTCTTTCAAGACCCACATTCCTCACTCGATCCTCGGATGCGCCTAGGAATCAGCATCGCAACAGCCTTGCGGCAGCATGGGGTCGGCACCCGCGACGAGCAGCAAGCAAGGGTCGTCGAGATGCTGGACAAGGTGGGGCTGAGCGCCGACTACGCGAACCGGTATCCGCATGAGTGCTCCGGTGGTCAGCTGCAGCGGGTGGGGATCTCTCGAGCCCTTGTTCTGGGTCCGGAGCTCATCGTATGCGACGAACCCACTTCCGCCCTCGATGTCTCGGTGCAAGCCCAGGTGCTCAACCTTCTCAACGGGCTCCGTGAAGACCTAGGGCTGACTTATGTGTTCATAAGTCACGACCTGGACGTGGTGCGTCGGGTCTCGACCCGGATCGCAGTGATGTATCTCGGGGAGATCGTCGAGATGACAACAACTGACGAGCTTTTCGAGAATCCCCTCCACCCTTACACCCAGGCTCTGATCAGCTCGATCCCGTCTCTCGACCCGGGCGCATTCGCTCCCGTTCCGATGCGCGGGGAGATCCCGAGCCCACTTTCTCCACCCTCGGGTTGCGGCTTCCACACCCGGTGTCCGCTGGCCGAGGCCAGATGTATGGAGCAGTCACCGCCCTTGGAGGAGGTCGAGGCCGGGCACGGGTCGGCTTGCTGGCGGTGGGAGCAGGCCAAGAAGAGCCTGTCAGCCATCACCATGGGAGATGGTTGATGCCGTGGCGGCGGTGCCGATTCGGAGGGGTGTTTTCAATCGGCGAGGCCCCGAACCCTGGATCGTCGACAGTTGACAGTATGCCTGTACGACAATAGGTTTGGTACTCCCCGGACCCGGGGCGGCTCCCGTGAGAGGAAGGCCCTAGCAATGCGACATCGGAACAGACTATTGGCGGCTTTGGCTGCCGTAGCCATATTAGCCGCCGCGTGCGGAGATACGACTGACGCGGTAGACGACACAGCACCCGCCACGACGGCCACGACAGCCGCGACCACGGACACAGCGCCCGCCACGACGGCTGCGCCGGAGGCTCCGGCAACGACCCAAGCTGACGACAGTGCCCCCGACACCACGGCTGCGCCGGCCGGAACGCTGGTGGTGACCGAGACGTTTGGCCCTAACGCAGGTTGGGGAATCGAGACCGACGATGCTCTCATCTACACAAACTATGGAATAGCGGAGCCGTTGGTGGTCGTGGATTTCGACGGCAATCTTGTTCCCGGGCTGGCGGTGTCTTGGGAGCGCCGCTCTGAACTCGAGTGGGTGTTCGAGATTCGCTCCGGGGTCACCTTCCATGATGGTTCGGACCTGACCGCGACGGCGGTGGCCGACGCGCTCAACTACTTGCTCGACTCGCCAACTCCTCCCCGTGGTCTAACCAGGGATATCGTCGCCTCGGTCACCGTCGAAGGCGATTCGACCGTCCTCATGACGACCAACGGTCCTGACGCCGTGCTACCACAACGTCTGGTGAGCGGCAACAGTGCCATCCTCTCACCGTCTGCGTACCGTGCCGACCGGACGATCGACCCCTTCGCAGGAGGAACGGGACCCTTCATTCTGGTTGAAGAAGTTCCAGACCAGCTCATAAGGCTCGAAGCCAATCCGAATTACTGGGGCGATCCTCCGAAGCTTGCCGGCTTCGAGGTCTTCTTCGTCCCGGACGGGCAGGTTAGATCCGGGATGCTCCGGTCGGGCGAAGCACAGATCATTGCCCAGGTCCCCATCACCGACCTGCCGTTGCTCGAGGGCGATCCGAACCTGGTCGTGTTGAAGACCCCATTGCCACGGACGACCTCGGTCTATCTCAACAACGTTGCCGGCCCCACCGCCGACCAGACCGTACGAGAGGCGATCAACTACGCGATCGATCGCGAATTGATCGCTGCCTCGGTGCTCGAGGGTTCCGATGATCCGGCCATCGGTCCATTCCCGTTCTGGGAGGAGTGGGCCGACCCGACCATCAGGGCGTTCCCGTACGAGCCGGACACCGCCAGAGCATTGCTGGCCGAAGCCGGATACGGAGATGACAATCCGCTGACGCTGCGTCTCTGGACCTACATCGAACGACCCCAGTTGGCCGATATCGCCGTAGCCATGCAAGCGATGCTCCGCGACGTCGGAATCGACACCGAGCTGACCATTTCCGAGTACGGACCTCTGGAGGGCAGCGTCCTCGCCGGCGACTTCGACCTGTTCATACTGTCGCGGTCCCATCTGTTGGACGTGTACGACCCGATCGGGTTCCTCGAGGCCGACTACGGGTGCGACGGTGGCTACAACCTGAGTCACTTCTGCGATGCTGAGTTCGACGCAGCGCTCACCGCGGCGAGAGGCTTGGACACGGCCGAGCGGTACGCGGTATATGGCGAGCTTTCCGGCGTCCTTCAAGATCGGGCGATTTCCGGGTTCCTTACCCACCAGATCGCAATCGACGCGCACAGCAGCAATGTGGTCGGATATCGGACCCACCCCATGGGTCACTACGTGATCACCACCGACGTCGCTGTGACCGGATGATCGGGATTCCATGAAACAAAGGAAGAGAAGCTGACCGCTCTTGGCATCTGAGCATCCGACTTGCTGCGTCACGTTCGACGGTTGTGGGACCCGCATCGGTTCCCCATCAGCAACGTCACGAAGGATGCACCAGGTGACCGGTTGGCACCGGATTCGGGGGTGACGGTGCGGGCGAACCACATAGCGAATACGGAGAGAACGGGTAGAGAGGCGTTGCGGACGCCATGCCTGACGACGGTTTTCGCGTAGGCGATCATTTGCAGTCGATCGGCGAGTGAGAACCATTCGGCGCCGGTCTTGCGCCCGACCGTCGGGGGCATCACGATGCTGATGTTCACGCTGCGTCGATTGGGCTTCGTTGCCGTCGTCCTGCTCGTAGTGTCTATCTTCGCCTTCCTCGTGCCGTACGTGACCGGTCGTGATCCGGCTCGAGAGATTCTTCAGTCTCGCGTCGCCGAGCGGGCTCCGGACGAGGAGGTCCTCGAGGCAATCCGTGAAGAGTTGGGTCTGAACGAGAGCCTGTTCGTCCAATACCAGCGCTGGCTCGCCAACGCACTGGAAGGGGACCTCGGTTATTCGCTCGTGAGTAAGGAGCCGGTCGGCGAACTGCTGGTCAACGCCCTTCGGATCACCTTCCTGTTGACCACTGTCACGCTCACGTTCAGCTTGTTGGTGTCGTTGCCCATGGGGGTTCTCGCCGCGGCGCGGCGTGGGGGATGGTTGGACAACGCCATCGTCGCCGTCACACAGACAGGCGTAGCCATACCGGAGTACTGGCTGGGGCCATTACTCATCCTCCTATTCGCTCTCACCCTCGGGTTGCTCCCGTCTGCGGGTCTCCGCGGCCCGGAGTACCTGATTCTCCCGGCGTTGACCCTGGCCTTGCGGCCGATCGCCTACATCACTCGCATAAGCCGAGCCGCAATGCTCGACGTCCTTTCGTCTCCCTACATAACCGCCGCTCGAGCCCGGGGGCTCTCCTACGCGAAAACCGTCGTCAGGCATGGCGTCCGCAACGCCTCTCTACCCGTTCTCTCCGTATTCGCTATGTGGTTCGCTTGTAGTTGAAGTGATCTATGCCGTCCCTGGGATGGGACGGCTCATGTACGAAGGAGTTCTGAACTCAGACATCCCGCTCATCCAGGCGGGCCTGATGACGATTGTGGCGCTGGCGGTCGTGTTCAACGTGCTCGCCGACTTGCTGTACACAGTCATCGATCCCACAGTCAAGCTCAGGAGATGACGGCCCTACAGACCGCCCAAGCTGCGCCGCCAGGAAAGAAGGCGCGCGGGGGCCATAGCAACATTTTCTCGATTCCCGCTATCTGGAGTCGGACTCCTTGGACCGGGAAGATTGGCTTACTCACGATCACGGTGATCATGTTGCTCGCTTTCGCGGCCCCGTGGATTGCCCCATATGACCCGAATGAGATTGATCTGATCAACAGGCTCACCGGGCCGAGCGCCGCGCATTGGCTCGGCGTAGACAACTTCGGTCGCGACGTGCTCAGCCGGCTGCTGTACGGCGGCCGGTTGGCCCTTTTTATCGCTGCAATATCGGTCGTGATATCGATCGTCGTGGGCACTCTGATCGGCGCGGCCAGCGGCCAGATCGGGGGATTCTTCGACGAGGCTGCGATGCGTTTTGTCGACCTCTTCCTTGGTTTCCCAACCTTCATCATCGCCCTGGTCATCGTTGCTCTGCTGGGGCCGGGCTTCTTCAGTTTGATTCTCGCGCTGTCATTCCTGGGATGGACTCCGTATGCGCGGCTCGTGCGAGGACAGACGTTGAGCGTCAACAGCCAACAGTTCATAGAGGCTGCTGAGGCGCTCGGATGCTCGCGTTGGTTCATCATCACTCGTCACATAGTGCCCCACACGATTAATCCCGTCCTTGCGATGGGGTTCTTGCGGTTCGGACACATGCTGATACGCATCGGGGCTCTCTCCTATCTGGGTCTCGGTGTGCAGCCGCCGGATGCCGACTGGGGTGCGATGCTGCGCGAAGCCCAGCCGTACATGCAGAGGGAGCCTTGGCTCATCATCTTCCCCGGCCTGGCCATCTTCATTTCGGCTTTGGCAGTGACCCTGGCTGGACAAGGCCTGAGCTACGCCTTCGATGCCCGAGCCGCCCACGCAACGATCTCAGCGAGTTTGGATGCCGAGGAGCAAGCAAGGTGACAGGTTGTGGGAGAAGGGGCCGTTACGCCCCTGGGAAGATGGCGCAAAACGGAGGGGCCCCGCGCGGAAACATTGGACAGACCACGGCGATGCGCGGGCGCTTGCTGGTTAGTACAACCGCATGCTCTCGGTCGTCTACCAGGAGGGTTCGGCGTACTCGACGTGGGTCTCGGGTTCCACTTGGACGTGGCATGATCGATTCCATGGTTCAGATCCCCTCAGCTCCACCACAACGTTTCACACGATCCCAAAACCCTCTGACCAGGTACTTGCTAGTTGGCTGGTGGATCCTTGGCTCAGGAGATACCTGTTCACACCCTCTTAGTCCTGCGCCGGGAGTGGTACCCGGAGCGGTAACTGCTCGGCTCCGGCACCTCACGTATCGAGCCACGAGAAGCGTGGCCCTGCCTGTGTGACAATTGTGTGGTCGGGAAGTTCGCCTCGCAGCGCCTGGATCGCTGCGCCGGCCATCTTCCTGCTCAGCTCGCGACCCGACTGCTCCGAGTACCACGCGGCGTGCGGCGTGACGACCAGGTTGTCGAGCCCCAGAAGCGGGCTGCGCATGTCGAACGGCTCCACCGCCATGACGTCGAGAGCCGCCCCGGCGAGGTGCCCGGAGCGGAGGGCCTCGTAGAGCGCTCGCTCCTCAACCAAGGCGCCGCGGGACACGTTCACGATCCGGGATCCCGGTTTCATCAGCCGGATCGAATCAGCGTTGATCACGTTTTCCGTCTCCGGGGTCTGATGGGTGTGCAGCGACACGAAGTCCGAACAGCTGAGAAGCTGGGCCAGGCTCTCCGCGGGCATCACCGAGGCGTCTTCCATCTCGGAGCGGTCCACATACGGGTCGAACGCCATGACCGCTAGCCCGATACCACGTGCCTTGTCCGCGAGCCGGCGAGCGATACGGCCGAATCCGTAGACACCGAGCCGGCATCCCCGAATACGTGTGAGCCTGCCTCCGCCCGAATGGTCCCACTCGCCGCGACGGCTGCTCATATCCAAGGGGATCAGGCCTCTGGCGAGGGCCAGGAGCAGCGCGAGGGCGTGATCCGATACCTCCTCGACGCAGTAGTCGGGCACGTTGGCGACCGCGATACCGCGCTCGGCGGCAAGTTCCACATCGACGTGCTCGTAGCCGACGCCGCCGAGGATCAAAGCTCGGCATTTCGAGGCAACGTCCAGGGTTAGCTCGGTGATCGGGCTCGTATGGACGAGTCCGGCATCGGCGTCGCGCAAGGCTGCGGCCGCTTCCTCCTCGCTTGCGCAAATGGATGTCATGAGGGTGGCGCCCGCCGCATCGAGGCGGTCGCGCTCGATGGACCAGTCGCGAGAAGGCGTTCCCGGGCCTTCGACGCCCACAACGAGCCGTCCCGTCATGGCGGGCCTTCCATGTCGCTCTCCTGCCCGGGAACGCGACCGGGCGAGCCCGAAATGTCGGCGTGCGGACCCGGTTGACTCGCCGACTCGGGCCCGTTTACTGTCGCGGTGTCAGGCAGCAACGCAGGAAATGAGGGATGATGTCGGACCCGGGAAGCGTGATGACCGTTCTGGGGCCCATACCAGCAGACCAACTCGGCTACGTGCTTCCCCATGAGCATCCCTATTGCCAGCTGCGCCAGGCGGCGCACCGCTACGACTTCCCCGACCAGTTCGACGACGACCGCGTCGTCACGGCCGAGGTCGCGGCATTCGGAGAACTGGGCGGAACCACTCTCGTCGACCTGACTGTACCGGACATCGGCAGGTCGCCGGAGCGCCTGCGTAAGTTGTCCGAGAACACGGGCGTCCAGATCGTGATGGGCTGCGGATGGTATCGGGGCAATTACTACCGGCCCGAGGAGCTCATCGAGAAACGTACCGTCGGATCGCTCGCCGACCAGCTCATCGCAGAGATCACCGAGGGAGTCGACGGGACCGGCATCAAGCCCGGGGTGATCGGCGAGATCGGTGTGGAGAAGACCTGGGTCGCTCCGGCGGAGGAGAGGGTGCTGCGAGCGGCGGCGCGGGCCCACAAGGAAACCGGACTCGCCCTGGGCGCGATCCACGCCATCGGCCCCGTCGCACCCGACATCCTGACGATCTTCGAGGAAGAGGATGTCGACATGTCACGGGTCGCGGTCGGCCATTGCGATTCCTATCCCCACATGGAATTCCTTGAAGGTCTCATCGCACGAGGGGCCCTCGTCATGTTCGACAACTGCGGACAATTCAGTGATCTGGGGACCTTCGAGGAGCACATCATGAACACCGTGAAGGAGTTGGTCGACAAGGGATATGAGGACTACATCCTGCTCTCCCACGACACCTGCAAGTTCCCCCAGTTCAAGACCCACGGCGGTCCCGGTTTTGTGTATCTCTCCGAGACGTTCCTCCCGGCGCTGCGCGACCTGGGTATCACGGAAGAGACGATCAACAAGATCACCCGGGACAACCCCCGCCGCTGGCTCGTCGGGTCGTAGGCGCAGGCGGGACAGAGGGAGAGGCTGGGCCTGTGACATGACGGCCGCCGGCCAGGAGCGTCCGGCCATGGGTGTGGACACCGTGCTACGGCACGGTCACATCATCACCATGGATCCCGATCGCCGTATCCTGCTGGATGGTTCGATTGCGATCGGCAACGGCCGGATCGTAGACATCGGACCGGACGACGAGGTTACGGTGCCCGACGGCGCAGCGGAACGCGACCTGCAGGGCGCCCTTGTTCACCCCGGATTCATCGATGCCCACGTTCACGTCAACAGCCAAGAGTTGATCCGAGGGTTCGCACCCAAAGACACCGCCGACTGGAGCGATCTGGAGCTGGCACTCTGGGATGCACGCTCACCGGAGATGGACCACTTCGGCACTCTCATCTCCTCTATGGAGATGGTCGCCAACGGCACGACGATGTTCGCCGATACCGGGAGTGCATTCTGGCTGGAAGACGAGGTGCGCGCCCTCGAGATGGTCGGTATCCGGGGCTTCCCCGGCCACTTTCTCATCGACGGCAAACTCGAGATCGACGCCGACGAGCTCCAGGACCCGCGGTTCGGCTCGATGCCGCAGTCGGAGATCGACATCCTCGGGGTGACCACCGATGTGGCGCTCGAACGGCTGCAGCGACAGATCGAGGATCACCCCTTTCACAGCGAGCGCCGGGTGAGGGGCGTCGTAAACATGTTCGGCAGCGGACGGAACACAGACGAGTTGCTTCTCCGTGCCAGGGAGTTGGCAAACGAGCACCGGGTGCCCATGATCATGCATCAGTCTTGGGGACCCGAGGAGGTCAGCGCCTCGCTCGACGAGCACGGCAAGCGGCCCCTCCAACACCTCGCCGATCTCGGAATCCTCGGACCGGGGCTCACGCTCGTGCACATGATTCACCTCGACGATCGTGAACTGGAACTCACGATCGAGTCGGGCACCCACGTCGTCCACTGCCCGACGGCCTCGGTGCGCCGGGGTATGGGAGCCCTGCGGATGGGCCGATTCCCGGAGATGGTGCGCGCCGGCCTGACGGTCGCCCTCGGGTCCGATGGAGTGAGCGCACGGCGCGACGTCGGGCGGCAGATGTACCTCGCCGCGGTCGGATTCCGCGAGGTCCGGAACGAGATGCCGGTCTTCACGGGGGAAACGATCCTCGAGATGGCAACACTGCACGGCGCAGCGGCTGTGGGCATGGCAGACGAGATCGGGTCGCTGGAAGTCGGCAAGCGCGCCGACATCGTGATCCACTCCCTGGACCGGCCCGAAGCGCACCCCAGATTCCAGGATCCCGTGGACAGCCTGGTGTTCTACCGCCAATCCCGCACGGTCGATACGGTCATCATCGACGGGGAAGCCGTTTACGACGGGGGTCTCTTCACCCGCTTCGATGCGGTGGAGGCGTATCGTCAGATCGATGCAGCCGCTTCCCGCTTCGAGAACGGAGTGGGTCCGGGGAGCTTCACCACTTGGCCGATCGTGGGCTGACGCCCGTGAGGGGCTCGACGAGGACCGACGCTGATGTCGTCATCGTAGGAGCCGGGCACAACGGGTTGGTGGCGGCGTTCTACCTGGCGCGTGCCGGCCTCCGAGTGCAGGTTCTCGAAGCGCGAAGCCTCGTGGGCGGCGCTCTCGCCACTGAAGAACTCATCGATGGGTTTCGCTTTTCCACATGCGCGTTCCGGCTGTGGGGCCTGCAACGACCGGTGATCCAAGACATGGGCCTCGCCGGACGTGTCGCCGTCCGCAAGCCGGAGCCAACCGTGCTGCGCCTCTATCCCGACGGCCGCGCCCTCAAACAGTGGAGTGACCTGCGCCGCACCGCCGCCGAGCTCGAGTCCTTCTCCCCGGGGTCGTCGGCTCGTCTGGCGGACTGGTCGGCATTGTGGGAGCGGGCGGGTGCGCTCTACGAGCCGTTCGTGTTGCGTGAACCTCCATCCGAATCCGAGTTGCGTGCTCGATCTGCCCTGGTGGGCGATCCCGACCTGTACGACACCCTGCGGACGGCAGACATGGCATCGCTCGTGCGGGATCACTTTGCCGACGAGGCCGTCCAGGGTGCCTATGTCGCGGCGCCCGCCGATCCGCGGCAGCCCGGATCGCCGCTCGAAGCCGCGTGGGCCTCGGTTCCACTGGACCCGGATTGGGCCGGGCTTCCGGTCGGCGGCATGGGCGCCCTCGCTGCAGCGATGGCTGAGGCGGCGGCCGGGGCTGGGACGGAGATCACGACCGATGCCCCTGTGGCGCGCATCCTGGTGGGAGATCAGGGAGCGGCCGGGGTGGAGTTGGAGAATGGCAGCCGTCTCGATGCCGGCATCGTGGTGTCCAACCTGAGTCCGCGGGCGACCTACACGCGGCTCGTCGACCCCGGTGTGTTGCACCAGTCGTTTCTCGGGAGGGTGGAGGGGATCTCGAGCACTATCGGCTACCTCAAGCTGCACGCGGGCCTTCGAGAACCGATGGACCTCTCACGCTATCTGGGTCCGGACCATGATCCGGTGGCGGGGTCGTACATGAGGATCACCCGGTCGATCGACCACTACATCTCGGCCTGGGAAGACTGTGCCGCCGGCCTACCGGCGAGGGACCCTGTCATCCAACTGGGTACGCACAGCGCGCTCGACCCGGCCAGCGCGCCGCCGGGGGGTCACGCGGTATCGGCCCTTGTCCTTTACGCACCACCGGTCCCCAAGAACGGAGAGTGGAGCGATCTCCGCACGTCGGTCGCGGAGGACCTGATCGATCGGATCACCGAGTACGTGCCCAATTTCCGGAGGGCCCTCGTCGAGTACGTCCTCTTCACGCCGACCGACCTGGAGCACCGGCTAGGCATGGTGGGTGGGGATATTCATCACGGTGACCATCTGCCCGGCCAGTTCTTCACCGGACGACCGTTCCCGGACTCGGCCGGATGGCGGAGCCCGATCACCGGGCTGTACCTATGCGGCGCCGGCACACATCCTGGTGGCGAGGTGACCGGCGCACCCGGCTACAACTGCGCGGCGGCGATCCTGGCCGATCAGCTAAGCGTTAATTAATAGTTTACGTTGACTTATACCACTGACCACTGACCACTGACCACCCGGGATCGACTCGCTCAGCCGGCCCCGTCCTTCGTCCATTGCCACGATCCCGGAATCGTTCCGGGCAGCCACGACATGCCCAGCTCGGTGAAGTCTCCGCCGACGTTCTCGTTGAGGGCCAGGACCCGGTTCTCGTGCCACAGCGCCGCCCACGGCAGGTCGTGCGTCAGCACCTCGGCATAGCGGTGATACACGGAGGCTCGCTCCTCAGGATCGGCGGTCGCCCGGCCGCGTCGCAGCAGCTCGTCGGCTTCCGCGCTGACATAGCGCGCGCCGTTGGATCCCTTCGGTGGCATCGACGACGAGTGAAAGTAGATCGCGGTGAAGTCCGGATCGGGACCGGAAGCACCGCAGCAGGTGTACACGTCGAATCGAGAGTTCTCGTAGTCGTAGACGTACTCCACGATCGGCTTGATATTGAGCACGAGGTCTATGCCGACGTCGGCGAGGTAACGCTGGAGCTCCCCCAGGAACGGAGCATTGTGTCGAGCCGGGATGGCACCCGGGCCCGTGACCAGATCGATCCTGAACCCTTCGGCGAACCCGGCTTCGGCGAGCAGCGCCCTGGCACCCTCCGGGTCGAACGGATACTGCGAGTCAAGGCGGTGGTTAACCGCCCACTCGGGCATGATGAGCGGCGAGCCGACCACCTCACCCATTCCCTTGTACACGTCGCGGATGATGGTCTCGCGGTCGATGGCACGGACGACCGCTTCGCGCACCCTCCGGTCGCCCAGCGCCGGATGGCTGAAGTTGAAGATGATCGTCCGCCATTCGCACGTCCGGAACGCCTCGACTCTGGCACCGGGCCGCTCTCTCACACGGTCGGCATCGAGGGCGTCGATGAACATGACGTCGATATCCCCGGCGGCGAACGCCGTGAGAGCGGCCTCGTCGTCGATCCTGCGAAGCACCAGGCCGTCGAGGTTCGGACTCCCGCCCCAGTACGCTTCGTTGGCGACGAAAACGGCATCGCCCCCGGGCTCGTACGAAGAGACTCGGAACGGCCCGGTCCCGACCGGTGACCGGAGCGACCATTCCGTGTCCTCGACCCGTTCGCCCGTTGCGACGTTCTCGAGGATGTGCCTCGGGACGATCGGGAAAGCCATCGTCGCGAGGAAACCGAAGTGCGGTTCGGCGAGCTCCATCATGACCGTGTAATCGTCGACGACGCTGATCCCCTCGACCGTCGCAGCGTCTCCCGCGGCGTACGCCTCGGCGCCTTTGATCGGAAGCGCCAGAGACTGGTACCTGCTCGTCGATCTGGGATCGACGAGCATCGTGTAGGTGAAAGCGACGTCCTCCGCGCTGAAGGGTGCGCCGTCGTGCCAGGTCACATCACGGCGCAGGTGAAAGGTGTATCGGCGCCCGTCGGCCGAGACGTCCCAGCTCTCGGCAAGCTGGGGACCGACCCGGGCTTCTCCGTCCAGGTTGACGAGCTGGTCGAAGATGAACCAGATGGGGAACCAACTCGGCATCGACAGATTGGAGAACGGGTTGAAAGACGGCGGACTACCGGGCCAGTGGAGAACCAACTCGGAGCGTGGGCCATTGGTGGGCATGGATCCTCCTTTCATCAATGCGGTTGTCAGGTCGTGCTCAGCTCGGCGATCGCATCGGCGGGCGAGGTCGGCTCGGGCATCAGACGGGCGGGCAGGCGAAAGCGCCTCGTGACGTCCTGGAGCACCTCCCGCTCGGTGATGAGCTCGGTCTTCGAGCCCGAGATCAGCACGGTTGCCGGACGGGGCATCGCGTTGAACTGCAGGCTCTTGCTCTCGCAGTAGGCACCGGTGTCCAGGAACGCTACGACGTCGCCACGCTCCACGTGTGGAAGCTGGACGTTGAGTGCGAGGTTGCCGAACCAGCACAGCGGATCCCCCAAGTTGACCGTCTCGGTGGGCGTCTCGTTGACCCGATCCGTCACGACCGGGTGGTAGTAGAAGCCGCCCGACAGGATGTTGAGCAGGTGGTTCTCGCTCGCATCGAGTCCGATCCAGGTCTGGCCCACGTCGGAGAACGATTTCCTGATGCCGACACGGGACAGGAGGATGCCTATGTCGGAAGAGATCCCGCGTCCGGGCTCGATCATCAGCCTGGGCTCACCGAGGCCGTGGGTGTCGAGCGCCTCGCGGAAGAGCGCCGTCATCACCTCGGCGAACTCATCTGCGGTCGGAGAGCCGCGGTCAAATCCCATGGGCCCGTGACCTTCCGGCCTTCCCCACGCGAAGCCGCCGCCGAAGTCGAAGTATTCGGGTACCCATCCGAAGCGGTCCTTGAGCTCTCCGGCGGCCTCCATCTGGTCCTTCACGACCGCCTCGTGGACCCTCAGGTCGGGCGCCCAGCGACCGGCGTGGTGATGGAACCCGACGAGCTCGACGTCGGGGCTCCGGAGGGCGTGCTCGCACACAGTCTCGAGATCGTCGAGGGCGATCCCGAACTTGTTGATCTCGCGAACTCCCGGCCCGATCTTGATCCCGGGCGGCCAGTCCGCCTCCAGATCGTCGAGGTCGTGCAACAACAATCTCGTCCGCATCCCGATACGCGCCCTCATCCCGAGGTCGCGAGCCACCCGGATCACGTCATCTAGCTCGTCGGGGGCATCGAGATGGATGGCGGCGCCGGCCTCGACGGCCATCCGGATTTCCTGATCCCGCTTGTTGAATCCGTTGAGAACGACCCGATCCGGATCGGTACCGGCGAGCAGCGTCAGGTACAGCTCACCCGGACCGAACGCGTCTCCTCCAGCTCCGGCCAGGGTAAAGATGCGCCTCACGGTGAGGTTGTTGTTGGCCTTGGTGGCGAAGAGGATCTCGGACCGGGGATATCGCGACGCGAACGCATCGTGCCACTTCTTGACGTTGGCGTAGATCTGGTTCTCCGAGATGACGTAGAGCGGCGTTCCAAACCTCCCGGCGAGTCCGGTGGCGTCCACGTCCTCGACTTGGAGCCGACCCGATGTGTTCACGCCGATGTTCTCGTTGAAGGCACGAACGAAATCCCGAGCCATCGGTCCTCTTCTCCTCACCGCGCCGGTCTACGAGCGTAGCCGAGCACCTGGAAGGACGTCCCGGGCTATCAGCTCGAGTTGGGCGAACAATTCTTCACAGGTGCGAGCCACCACGTGGATAACGAAGTGTGTCACGAACTCAGCGAGCCTCCGGAGCTCGGCAACGATGTTCTCCGGCGATCCCGCCACCATCCGTGCTCCCAGCCAGGTCTCCTCGGGATCCGGCGGCGTCTCCGTGACGAAAACGGGGATCCCCAGCGCAATCTCAGGCTTCCCCCGGCGTCCCGCTGCCTCCCAACTCGTCTGCAAATGGCCGACGAGGGCGACGAGATCAGCCTCGCTGAGAACCGTCGTGGGGTGCCAGCCCTGTCCCAATTCCACCGCCCGCCGGATGGCGCGGCGACTGTTGCCGCCGATGAGGATGGGGGGATGGGGATCCTGGACCGGTGTCGGCGCGAACCGGATCTCCCCGAACCTTGCCGAGCGGCCTTCGTCGCGGCGTGTCCACAAGCTGACGAAGGTGTCCAGCGCTTCATCCGTTGCCGCGCCGCGGCACGCGTAGTCGATCCCGAGCGTGTCGAATTCCTCCTCGAGCCACCCTGACCCCACTCCGAGGATGAGGCGCCCTCCCGACAACGCGTCGATGGTGGCGAGCATCTTGGCCGCGACGATGGGGTTGCGGTAGGGCACCACCATGACGGTCGTGCCCAGCCGGACCCGGTGGGTGACCGCTGCCAGATGGGCGAGTACCACCAGCTGCTCGTAGACCTCTTCGCCGAAGACGTAGACGCCTGAGGCCGGGATGACGATGTGGTCGATCGCCCAGATCGAATCGAACCCGACCTCGTCCGCCCGACGGGCGATGGCGACCATAGATTCCGGTTCTGCGAGGGCCCCGCTGGAAGGCACGACGACCCCGAAACGAGGTGTTTGCGACGCTGGTCGATCATCCATCGGCCTCGAACCTTAGTTCTGGCGCCCCCCCGAGGCTCCGCTACCAGACGAAGCCGGGACGCCACTCGCAGCTGATCGGATCATCGAGGTCGAGAGCGGCCGAGGCCGCGACCCGCCAGATGTGGATGCACCCGTCGTCCGTTTCGGTCCGCATCAGGCCCGAACCCGTCCGCACGAACGTGGGGCCGCGCCAGCGCTCCCACCCCAGGTGCTCGTAGAAGGTGGGCAGCACAGAATGTAGCGCTCCGAGATCGTATGTGTCCGCGATGTGACGCTGGGCCGCTGCAAGAATCCTTCGGGCCAGGCCCTTGCCCCGATCGCGATGCCGCGTGCCGACCGCTTCTACGTACCCGGTGTTGATCTCCCGGTCTCGAACGGCAAGGAGGCGAGGAACTACCGAAGCATGGGAGATCGGGACGCCGTCTTCCTCTACGAAGAAATGCACTCCTCCGAGTGCCTGGCGCCAGAGCGCATCTGTGAATCTGCCCTCGAACGCCTCGTCGAGGAGGGTCCTGACTCGGGTGGTTTCGGACGGGGTCAGTTCGGCGGTGCTTCTCGAGCGCACGACAGCATGTTCGGTGCTTCGCCCAGGCGTTCCGGTCCTCCCGCGGTTCAAGCGCGCCGGTGCGGTCTGAACGGTAGGCGGACGACTTCGGCCGCGATCTCGACTGTCTGCCCGCTGGCCGACCACAGCACGGAGAGTTGCGCTCCCAGGTTTGCCGATGGGCTATCGATGTGGCCGAGACCGATGAGCCCCCCGACCGTCGGTCCCCAGGTAACGCTTGTGGCGTATCCCACCCGCTTACCCGAGGCGATCACCGGCAGTGGCATGTCGTGCACCCTGGGGAACATCTGGCAGAATTCGCCCCGTTCGAGTTGATGCTCCAGCATGGCTCGCCAGTCGATGCTGAGCCCGACCATCCGTCTAGGGGCGCCCCCGGCGGCCTGCTCATCCATAAGGGCTTGCCGCCCCACGAATTCCGGTTTGTCGAAGTCGACAAAGCGACCCAGTCGAAGCTCGAACGGGGAGCACTCGCGCATCTGCGTAGGGTCATCGACCGGCGGAGTCGGATCGGGACCGGCCCCCATGTAGTCGGCCCCGATGATCAGCAGGCCGGCTTCCACGCGAGCGATGTCGATCGCATACTCCCCGGCGGGGCGAAGGCCGTATTCTCCCCCTGCCTCCATCAGGGCGTCCCACATCGGGCAGGCGCCCTCCGGCGACACCCATAGTTCGTAGCCGACCTCGCCCGTGAAGCCTTGCCGGCTCACATCCACGCTCGCTCCGCCTATTTCGGTTTTCCTGATCCGGGAGAACCCCAGAGAGGACCAGTCCTGGCCGGTCGCACGCTCCAGGACCTCGGTTGATTTGGGTCCTTGGATGGCGAGGATGCCGATCGACGGGCTGATGTCCTCGACCTCGACGTCGAGTCCGCCGGCGTTCATCTTGAACCATTGTTCCTGGGGACCGGCCACGAACACGTACTCTTCTTCGCCGAAGCGGAAGACCAGGCCATCGGCGACCATCTTCCCCTCCTCGTTGCACCACGGTGAGTAGAGGATCTGGCCCACCCTCTGGGTGAGGGCGTTCCGGGGAAGGATCCGGTTCGCCAGCCGGGGAGCATCGGGGCCGCTGATGCGGGTCTTCGACAGGGGAGACATCTCGTTGAGGGTGGCGGCAGTTCGCATCGCCGCCAGTTCCTCCCGGAAGTCGGTATAGATGTCGGGCACGATGTACGGGGGCCACGGGAACCAGGAAGATGTCTCGACGGCTGCTGCCGTCCGCTTGTGGAACGGCGTCCCTACGAACCCCTCGACACCCAAATCTTCCAACATTCAGTCTGCTCCCCGGGGCGATCGCGGCGAGTGTACAACCGACCGGCCGTATTCCAATCGCCCCGAATCCTGGGACCGGTTGTTGACCAGGCTCCACCAGGGCCGTTGCCGGTGCGAGGAGGTCCCCGTTCCCGCAAGTCACTGGCTGATTGCTCATCCGTACAAGGGGGTTGTTCGTGTCACTCCCACGCTATATGGTGTCAGACAACCAAAAGCACCTGCGGCCTATCTCCGACGTCGACCGGGCCGCGTGGGAACATTTCGTGGAGCGGCCCCAACTCGGGGCAGGACGGGACGCGCTCGACACGAAGGTGGTGGCGGTGGGGGCGGGCCCTGCGGGGTGGCCGGTAGCCGCGATTTTCGCGTTCTTCTGGCGGCTCGGGACGCTAGCCGGGCCGCTGATAGTGTGAGGAACCTCGGACAACCGCCTGTCCGACATGTACAGCGGGCCGCTTCATCTGCCCGGCTGCAGGCATGTCGCACATCGTGGTCGGGCGGGTCTAGCGGATGGAAGGCGCCGAGTTGGATTACGAGTTCATCAGGCTCAGCCAGGACGATGCGGTGGCCACCATCACCCTCAACCGTGCGGATGCGATGAACGCGCTATCTCATGGGCTCGAACGGGAACTCCATCACGCTCTCGACGAGGCGGATGCCGATCCGGCCACAAGGGCGATCGTCCTGACCGGAGCAGGACGATCGTTCTCCGCCGGCTATGACTTTGGCGAGGATGTTCCGGGTGATGATGCCACCACTGCTGCCACTCTGCACCGATGGCTCGACACCAATCAGAGGAGCGTGGACGGCTTCATGCATGTAATGGAACTCTCGACACCGGTGATCGCCGCGGTCAACGGGTGGTGCCTCGGCGGAGGGTTCTGGTACGCGTTGTGTTCGGACATCACGATCGCCTCCGAGGACGCAACCTTCGGACAGCCGGAGGTCCGGGGAATATCGAGTTCGTCCATCCTGTTCGCCGTGCTGGCCGGGTGGAAGAACGCCCACCGCTACACGCTTACCGGCGACCACTTCGACGCCGCGGAGGCACTGCGGATGGGGGTCGTGAACGAGGTGGTGCCGGCCGACCAGCTGCTGGAGCGGGCCTACGCTCTGGCCGCGAGGATCGCCATGGTTCCGGCCGACTCGGTGCGTCTCAACAAGGCGATCACCACCTACGGCCTGGAGGCGATGGGCCTACGGAACGCTCACAATGTGATGGCGTTCCTTGCGACCATCGCCCACGCCTCCGGCGATTCGCCCGAGGTCCGGCACCTCAACGAGGCATATCGCCGGGGAGGAGTCAGGGCGTTTCTCGACGCTCGCGACGGTCCGTTCCAACCCGAACCCGGCGGTCCCCGGTCTCGCAGCGACGGGTGACCCGGTCACCCTGCCATCCTCGGTCTAGCATGCGTGCCGCACCACGATCGAAGGGCGCTCAGTGATCACCAGCTTCAACCACTCGGGAGTCGTGGTCCGGGATCTCGACGAGATGTTGCGGTTCTACACCGAGGACCTCGGCCTGACCGTCCTCGAACGCTACGAGATGGAGGCGGGCCCCGAAGGCGATCACGCCGGAATACCGGGAGCGCGCCGTATCGAGACATTCCTCGGTCTCGGGGATGACGGCCACATGCTCGAACTCATCCAGTATCTGGAACCACTGTCGAGCGACGGCCACGTCGAGTTGAACAAGCTGGGCGCGACCCACGTGTGTTTCCTTGTGGACAACCTGAAGGAGGCCCACGAGGAACTGGTCGCCAAAGGCGTTTCCTTTGTTACGGATCCGATCTTTGCGAAGACTCCGGATGGTGACGATTGGGGCGTGGTCTACTTCCAGGATCCGGAGGGGAACTGGCTCGAGTTCATCCAGGTCTAGGACACTTCATGTACCGGCCCGGTTGGCTAACCGTAGAATCGGTCGGCGGAAGACGAGGAGGATAGATGGTCACGGTCGATTGCCATCTTCATCTGACCGAAACGCCCAGCCAGGTTCCCGACTGGTGGATGACCGAGATATACCGCCC
>JAGWAN010000058.1:36228-49103 GCA_021296345.1 Acidimicrobiia bacterium
ATCCCGGTACACATCTTCACGGGTTGGACCCCGACCATCACCGCCAAGTTGGTACACGCCGATCCGGTGCTCATAGATGAGGTCGGTCGCCGCCACCGAGACCTGAAACTCATCGTGGCGCTCGGCGTGCCATGGATCGATCAATGTATCCTTATGGTCGCGAAACATCCCAACTTCTACGCCGATATGTACCATTATTCGGAAATGGGGCCGGAACCTCTTTACGGGGCGCTGGAGATGTTCCGGTCGTTGTCCGCTCTCGACAGCGTGTTGTACGGGTCCAACAACAGCGACAAGGTACGCACCGGTCGGGAGGAGTCAACCGTCCCGGACGTGTACCGGAGCGTCAACGAGGTGGCTGCTCGGCGGGGCGCCCCTCCGTTCTCGGACGACGAGATGGCGGCGATCCTGGGCGGCTCCGCCGCGAGCATCTACAAGATCGGTGTCTAGCTGGTTGTTGATAGTCGGTAGTCAGTGGACAACTAACAACTAACGACTAGCAACTACGTCGAAGACCGTGGGCTCGGAGACCTCGGCCTCGAGTGCCGAGATGGCGGTCTCCACGACCCGGCGGCGATACTCCAACTCGTCGGCCACGTCGAGTTCCGGATCCCCGAAGGGATGGGTGACGGCCTTGCCCTGGACGATCCGGAGAACGCCCACGGACTCGGCCAGAGGAACCAGCGCCGTGACCAGCGCCGCCGGGATACCCTGGTTCTCGATCGACTTGGCGAGCGTAGACCCGCTACGCGTACCCGTCCCTCAGGTCGAGCCTACGATCGCGGCCTGAACCCCGTCGGCGATCAGGGCGCGTCCCATCTCGGCGCCGATGCGGGTCATGTCGCGCAGGGTGCCCATGTTGCCCGTCGTGCTCAGTAGTTCGGGGTGGAGGCTCAACCGGCCCTCCTGCTCCATGGATCGGGCGGCGTCGAGCGGCACCTGGCGGTCGGGGTCCTGGTTGGCGAAGCTGGTGTCGATACCACCATGCACCGATTCGAACTCGCCCTCCGCGAAGCCTTCCCGGCCGTGGATCGGGTAGCTCAGCCAGTCGGTCGCCCATCCTGATGGCAGCCGGTCGGGGTTGCCCGCCGGGACCATCCCCGCCTCGGTCACCAGCGCCAACCGGAATGATGCGCCGCTCGCGATCGGCTCGGATGCTTCCGCGGGCTCGTAGCTGGGGAGCGGCCACTCCGTTGCGAACGACTCCCCGCGCATCTTGGTGAGCAGCATCTCGATCGCTCGGGTGGAACCCCGCAGGTCTTCGAACGTATTGCGCCGGAGACCCTTGGTGAGGGCGCTTTCCTCCGCGGCGCTGCCGAGTGCTTCACCCCGTCCCAGCCTGGACGCCAGGTGAGCGAGGCGTTCGAGCGCGGTAGTCATGCCGGCGGCTGTCTCGGCGGTGGCGAGAATCGGGACCCATGCCCGGTACTCCTCAGCGCCCGGGCTATCAGCATGGAGTCCTGTGACCGCCGGCACGCCGATGTGTTCGATCACCGCCGCACAAACCGCACCGCAGGCCAGGCCATACCGTCCGGATCCGAAGGCCGGTCCGGCCACCACCACATCCGGATCGAACCGGGAGATCAACCCGATTACCTCGTCCACCGCGCGGCTCCCGCCTTGCGCCATGTAGTTGTCACCGCCTATGACCGTCCCCACGATGCGGTTCTCGCCTTCCAGGAAGCGGGTCAACCCCCGACCGCTCCCCACCGGACCCGGTTCGGAGACCGGTCCCATGCCTGCCTGGTCCTCTCCGCCCAGTCCTCCGAAGAACTGGTTGAGATAGTGGACGACTCTCGCCATCGGTTACCTCTCAGTACTCCTCGCCGCGTATGTGTGTTCCGCCGAACTGGTGCGTGCTGGCCATCACGATGGCCAGCGGGGCCTCGAACGCTCCGGACGGGTTTCCCTTGATCCGGATCAATTCGTCACCGCCGATGACCCGCTCCACTGGCTCGAGGAGGACGGTCTCCTCGTAGTTCCCGGTGCTCACGATGGCATCCGCTTCCGGAACGAAGTGGACGAAACCGGACTCACCCGGGTTGGCCGCCATCTCCATCGACAGCATCGTCGTGGTCACTCCCCGTCGCTCCAGATTCCTGCATATCATCATGGCGTCGACAGCGGGATGCCCGCCGCCGGCGTAGTTGATCAACGCCCCTTCGGCGCCCATCATGATCGCCAGGTTGGCCGCGTGGTTGGCGAGCCGCGCCTTGGCGGCCCGGGTGTCTCCGTTGGTGAAGAGGACCACGCCCCGGAAGTCGATGTCCTCGCCGTGGCGGGCGTAAAGATCCTCTACGATCGCGTGGTTCTGCACCGTGTAGGTGAGTTCCCTCATGCACGCGATGGCGTTCCAGCCGCACACCAGGGCCCCGTCGAGTAGCTCGTTCGGGTGGATCGGCGTGGGCAGGTGGGCGGTACCTCCGATCGCCCCGGCGCCGGGAGCGATCTCGCCATGCAGGAACGGGATGGCCAGCTGGTACAGGTACACGACCGCCGGTAGCCCGTTGACCGGCGACGGGGCCAGGTCATAGGTGTCCACCCGGTCGGGCTTCTTGCCGAGGGTTGTCTCCGCCAGGTAGCGAGCGGCCTTGAGGCCCGCGAGCCGGACCGCCTTGTTGTATTCGACAGCCTCCGGCGTTCCCTGGAAGACGTTGGTGGGGCGGTCCTCGCTCTCGAGCAGCGCTGTGGTGGGTTCGCAGGAGACCACCACGTTGATGAGTTCCGATAGAGGCGAGTATCCGGCTGCGGACCCGGCCATGTCGAAGATGGCCTCCCGCCAGTAGCGCGGTTCGCCCGGTACCGGAAGGGCGGTCTCCACTACGGCCACCCCCTTAAGGGCGTGGGTGGTTCCCGTGCCTACCAGCTGCGGCGCGGTCAGGAGTCCCGAGAAGTCCGCGCCGGGAGGGTCCACCTTGATCCGTGGCTCCACCGCGTCGATCGCGTTGATCACCCTGACCGATTCCCCCGGCCTGATGATCTCCACCGAGACGGCGGCAAGCTCGGGATCCGCGGACAGGTGTTTTTCCAACTCCTCGATGTTGATGGTGAGGATGCCGTCGGCCAAGGCAGTCTCCGTACCGGCCCGGACATCGGACACCTCAAAGGCGCCGACGTCCAGGATCTGGCGGCGCGGGCCGGAGTTCATGCCGGCGTCGCCCCGCGCCTAGGAGCGTGCTGAAAAAGACGGGGATGGGTTGGCACGCGATGCCTCTACCTGGGGTTTCTCTGCCGGTTATCGGGCTGACGGGACAATTTCAGTACCCTCCTCGCAGCCGGGTCGGAACACACCTTCCGGCCTCCGGGCTTCATACGACCTGCGGGAGGCCCAGCATCTGGCGGGCCTGGGCAGGGGTGGCGATCTCGCGGTTCATCTCCTCGGCGATCCTGCGGATACGGCTCACCAGCTGAGCGTTCCCGGTGGCCTTCTCGCCCCGCCGGTAGTAGATGTTGTCCTCCAGCCCCACCCGCACATGGCCTCCGAGCAGGATTCCCAGGACATTCATCGGGATCTGGAACGGCCCGGTGCCGATCACCGAGTACAGCGCGCCTGCCGGGAGCTCGTTGACGAGCGACATGAGGTTGGCGGGGGTCGGGAACGATGCCGTCTGTGCGCCCAGGACGAACTGCACCATGTATGGGGGTGTCACGTTCTCGTTGTAGATCAGATCGCGCAGCACCCAGTACTGCCCCGGGTCGTAGATTTCCAACTCCGGCTTCATCCCGCGCTCGGCGATCACGGACGCGTAGTGGTTCAGCTCACCGTAGGTGGTGCCACTGCACATGTCGTAGTCGACAGGCCCGCGAGGATGCGGAAGGTGGGGAGGCCGCTCGGGCATCGTGAATTTCGACACGAACGGACCCAGGTTGAGGGTGGCCACATCCGGGGCCGGGTCGGCGAACAGCGGCGAGTACCGTTGCTCCGTGGTGAGGGTGGGTCCGCCGCCGGTGCTGTTGTTGATGATCACATCCGGGCACTGCTCCCGGATCATCCGGTTCACTTTCCCGTAGTCGTCGGGGTTGCCGGTGCACTGGCTCCAGTCGTTGGGATCCCGCGCGTGTACGTGTATCTGCGACGCGCCGGCTTCGTATGCCTTCCTGGCTTCCTCGGCTTGCTCCTCCGGGGTCTCCGGGAGGGCGGGAATCGACTCCTTGCCATGGCCGCCGCCGCTGATGGCCGCGGTGATGATCAGGGGCGGCAGCGCACTCCTGGCCGTCTTCCCCATCCAGAGGTACGGATCGCGAAAGTCCCAAGTCGCTTCGATTTCACCCATCGGTGTTCCTTTCGGGACAGCTATCACCCCGGGCGGCGCCTCGTCCTGGTAACCGAGGAATCACCCTACGAGGCCCGAATAATAAATCGAAAACCAACCGCTCCCACCGATCAGGCGGAGTCCGTCTGCGATGGACCGGGGGCTCAAGCCTCGTCCGGGGGCGTAGCGGTCCTTCGCCACGGTTCGAGCAGGGGGCTGAGCCCGGCCCGGGCTACGAGATCTGCGGCCCGACCGTTCGCTTCCTCTACGACGGCCGCTTCATCCACCATCGTGCAGCTGCCGTTCTCGAAGATGACATCGCCGCCGACGATCGTATGGGTCACATCGGAGGGGCCGGTCGAGTAGACGACCGAGGCCACCGTGCGGTGAAGCGGCGAATGGTGGGGAGCGGACTGGTCGACGATTATCAGGTCGGCAAGCTTCCCCGGAGCAAGGACACCGGCTTCGATCCCCATGTATTCGGCGCCGACCCGGGTAGCCAGCTCGATCGCTTCTTCACCGTTCGACTCCGTGGGATTCCGGGTATGGACGCGCTGTAGGAGGACCGCCTGTTTCATGCAGGCGAACATGTCCAGCCGGTGTCCGCTACCTCCGTCCAGACCGAGCCCGACGGTGGCGCCGGCGTCGCGCAGGTCGCGGAGGCGCATCACCCCCAGGGCTATGTACTGGTGGGAGATGGGACAGTAGGCGATACCGGTTCGGGAGTCTCCGACCAGCTCGACCTCGCGGTCGTCGAGGAAGATCCCGTGGGCCAGGGTGGCGCCTCGGCCCAAGAGGCCCTGTTCGGCCAGCCACACCACCGGCCTGCGGTCGTATTCCTCGAGATAGAAGACCGGGTCGTTCGCAGCCTCCGAACAGTGCGAGTGCCAGCCGACGCCTTTCTCGTGCGCCAGACCGACTGCATCGACCACGAGCTCCTGGTCGACGTAGATGATGTTGAGGGGCGCCGGCCAGATACCTACTCGGGCATCGGGAGGACGGGCCTCGATACAGGCCCGGGTGATGTCGATCTCCTCCTGGTTGGAGTAGCGGAACAACTCGCCCGCCAGGCCGTGTTTGGCCGCCATCCTGGTCAGTTCCCCGGTCATACCCCTGGCGACCGCGCCCCGCAGCCCGACCGCGGCGATGGCGTCCGCCACGGCGAGGGTGGATGCGAAGTCGGTGGGGGCGTAGTGGTTGTCGAGCAGGGTGGTGACGCCGGAGCGAGCGGCCTCCACCGCTCCGATCTGAGCGCCGATCCTGGCCTCGTCGATGGAGATGGCGGTGGTCACCGGCCACATGAAGTCCGACAACCATGGCCACAGTTCCAAGCCTTCTCCGAGACCGCGGGTCAGGTACTGGAACAGGTGCTGATGGGTGTCCACGAGCCCGGGTAGGACTGCCCTTCCGGTGGCTTCGATGACCCGGTTGGCCTGGTAGTGAGCCAGATCACGAGCGGCTCCGACCGCGACGATACGGTCCCCGGTTACGGCTACCGCTCCCGGATCGATGACGCGGCGCTCGTCGTCGACCGTGATCACGGCTCCGCCCGTGATCACCAGATCGCAAGTCTCAGCGGCAGGTGTAACGAGAGTCTCCCATGATTCGGGGGAGGCTGCGATGAGCCTCCTGGTTCGTGCGCCCGCGACATTAGTGGAGTTGCCCGGTGTGGGACCTACTGCCAGGAGAGAGGAGCTTGCGGGTCAACTCCAGAGGGCGCTGATCGGGACGGCCCGGACGCGGTCGGCGAGTTGGAATGCCGCCGGGCCGGTGTGCAAGAGCACACGACTCAATGTACATTCTGCGCGACTTCCGATGTAACTTCTGCCCATACGGCAGTCAGGGTTAGCGCCTCCGTACCCATCTCCAAACGGCGCCGGCGTCGGTTACCTCCGGGTCACCATCCGGCGTCAGATGGCCAGATGTTCGGCCCGGAGATGGGCTTGAGCCCTCCGTCCGAGTAGTACTCGCCGAATCGATCGAGATGAGTAGCCGTGTACGGTGCGGCCGCGTGGTGGCGCGCCGCGGCGGCATCGGCATGGACCTTGTAGAGCCAGATCTCGGTGGGGAGGTCGACATTCTGGCTGATGTCGAATCGCACCAGTCCCTGTTCCTGGGCCGCGGCGGTACGAGCCTGCTCCGTCACCGACCCGATGAAGCTGTCCGCATCATCAGGCTCCAAGGAGATGCGCGCCTGGTGGACCATGACCCCTCCGGTGGGTGAGGGACTCTCGGCTCGCTCCCCGGTCTCGTCACGAGGCGCTGTGCGGGCGCTGAAGAGGCTGCGGCACGTCGCCCATACCGTCTGATCCAGCATTCCATCGGTAGCCGACAACCAGGTTTCGAAATGCGCCGATTCGCCATGGGCTTCGACTGCGCTGTCATCGTCGTAGATCTCGTTGAATCCCATCCTCGCCGGATCCGCACCGTCGCAGAAGACATCGAAACGGCGGCACCCCGGTTCGGTCCCGACAGAAGCACGCGCGTTGGCGATCGAGGCCACTACGAACCTCTCCAGGTGATCCTGGCGGAGGGTGGCCTGAACAGTGATAATCCGCATGTCGTCCCGTCGTGTGCCGTCTGCAACGCTAGCGATGTACGCCTCCCCACATCGTAGATTCCACCCTGTTCGCGGCTCCGGACCGGTGGGTAAGATGTCCGAGTCTGGGCTGGCTCCCGAAGGGACGATGGGAATATGGCAACCGCAGGGGCCATCTCCGCAAAGGGAGTGTCCGGCTGGCGATCGGCCGCCCTCGGGGTTGCGGGTGTGGGGATACTCCTCGCCGGTTGGGAGTTGGTCGGTCAAGGCGAGGTGTTCGGTAGGGGTTGGCCGCCTTTCACAGATGTTCTCGAGTCTCTTGACAAGGACAGGAATATCCTCGGTCCGGCTGCCTTGGGGACGCTCTGGGACGCGGTGCGGGGATTTGCCGCCGGGTTGGCACTGGGAGTCTCTCTGGCCGTCATCGGGCTGGTCATCATCCCACTCCGCCGCGGGATCGGGCGCCTGGCCACAGTTGTCAACTCCATCCCCTGGATCGCCCTGGGCCCGCTAATCGTCATGGTGGTGTCGGCGTCGGCGACTCCACTGGTCTTCGCGAGCCTGGCCGTGTTCTTCTCGAGCTTCATCGCGGTGAGTTCCGGATTCAACCTCGTGAGCGCATCCCATCACGATGTGTTCACCGTTCTGGGGGCTTCCAGGACCGGCCGCTTCTGGAGGCTGGAGATGCCGGCGGTGCTGCCTTCGGTCGTGTACGCGGCCAAACTCGGTGCTCCCGCCGCCATGTTCGGGGTGGTCTTCGGCGAGTGGTTCGGCACGACCGACCCGGGATTGGGCTTTGTGATGGTCGTGGCCCTCCAGCAGTTCTTCACCGCCCGGCTCTGGGCCGCCGCAGGGCTGACGGCGTTCATAGCGATCGTGGCTTTCGGCTTTTTCGCCTTGGTGGAGGAACTCGTCCGGCGCCGCGACTTCTCCGTGCGCCAGGATGTGCGAGAACCGGCCGGTTCCGGCCGATCGAATGGGGGAGAAGGGGCGCCGGCTTCCTGGCGCCGGCGGTTGGCGGATATCGCTCTCACGGTGTGGCCCTTCGTCTTCGTTGTCGGTTTCTGGCAGTTTGCGGTGACCATCTGGGATGTCAGTCCCCTCGTGGCCCCGACCCCCGGATCGGTGGTGAGCGACATCGCCGGCGATCCCGGCACCTATCTCGCGTACACGTTCAACACGCTGCAGATGGCTGCGGTGGGCTTGTTCATCGGCAGCCTCATCGGGCTGGTGGCGGCGCTGGCAAGTTGGCTGTCTCCGGTGCTGAAGGGTCTCCTCACCACACCCATGATCATCATGTACTCCGTTCCGCTGGTGGCGACCGTCCCGATCATGGCCAGGGTTATCGGTTACACGCGGACCACGGTTATGGCGGTTGCCGCCCTGGTATCGATGTTCCCGACATTCGTGCTGGTCAGTTCCGGCTTCCGTTCCACACCCCCCGGGTCCGACGATGTGTTCTCCGTCATGGGAGCACGACGACGCGCCAGATTGCGTCACCTGGCGTTGCCTTCGGCCGTGCCGGACTTCCTCACGGCACTCCGGTTGAACGGGGCCCTGGCGATTGTGGCCGCGATCCTGGGAGAGTTCCTCACCGGCCGCGACGGTCTCGGGTGGCTCTTCGCGATCTCGTACGGTGCTTTCCAAATGTCGCGGGCCTGGGGCGCCGCGGTGGTGATAGTCATACTGTCGGTCGTCGTGTACGTCGGTGCGAGCCGGCTCGAGGAGCGCGGGCAGCAGCGGATGCTCTGAGGCCAATACCGACCTCCGCCGGACTTCATCATGGCAACGGAGGTGCATTCCCCGGGAAGGGCTGGCAGACTGGTGAGTTGAAGGCGGAGTAGGAGGCCACCATTGCGGAACATACGTAGATCACGACTGGGCGGGATGGTCGTCGTGCTGGCCTTGGTGGCCGCCGCGTGCGGGGATGACGAGCCTGCCGCCACAACGGCAGCCCCTGCCACGACAGCCGCGCCCGCAACCACGGCCGCGCCGGATACGACAGCTGCGTCTGCGACGACGGCGGCGCCGGATACAACGGCCGCGCCGACCACTGAAGCTCCCATGGAACCGACGGTCATACGCGTCCAGTTGAACTGGACAGCGGATCCCGGATTCCTGGGGCTGTACATGGCGGACGAGTTGGGGTTCTTCGCGGAGGAGAACGTGGCGCCCGAATTCGAGTACGGGGGCCCGAACGTGCCACATCCCGTCCAGATCCTGGCCGGGGGAGCTGCTGACATCGGCTTCGGCGGGCTACCCAGCGTTGCCGAAGCGGTCTCACAGGGCGATGATCTCGTGATCTTCGGTACGAGACTGCAAGAGGGCATTCTGGGGATCAGTTCTCTGGCTTCGGACCCGATACTGGCCGCGAGCGACATATGCGGCAGCAAGATCGGCGCTACCCCCGGTGACATCGTGACACTCGATGCCCTGCTGACCATTAACGGGCTGGAGGCCGGTTGTTATGACATGGTCCCGGTTGGTTTCGATCCGTCACCGGTCGCCGAGGGCTTGGTACGGGGCCAGGTCAACTACATGAACAGCCACCCCATCATTCTCGACTTCATGGGTGTCGACAACGTCGCCGTGTCCTATGCCGAGCTGGGCATGCAGATGTATCACGACCTCGCATTCGTCAATCGCAGCTTCGTGGACGCCAACCGCGATGCGGTGGTGGGATTCCTGCGGGCGATGATCAAAGGCTGGGAAGCGGCCTTCGCCGATCCCGATACCGCCATCGACCTCATGATGAACAAGTGGGGCGGGGCCGAGTTGGGCATGGACATCTCATTCCAGCGGCCCGTCCATGACGCTCAAGTTCCTTTGATGACGAGCAGCCTCACCGACGAGAAGGGTCTATTCCAGATGGACCTCGATGCCATAGCGACCACCATGTGGGATGTGCTGGCCCTGACGGGTATCGACAACCTTCCCCCTGCCGAATCGATGGTCGACGTCACATTGCTCGATGATGCGTTCGCGGGCTGCGGGGCTTCGCTCCTGGACTGCTGATCGCTCCGGTTCTCCGCTTCTACGGAAGTGGCGCTCCCGGCTGACGGGGCGCCACTTCCTTTTTGGTCGATTCCGAACAGGCGGCAGTTGATCCGCTGCCTGGGACGATCTCCTGGAGGTAGGGCTCTCAGACCTCCGCCGAGTCGAGGGCCAGGGTGAGCTCGTCGGCTATGGCGTGGAACTCCGGCGTGGTCGCCAGCTCTCTTGTCCTGGGTCTCTCGAAATCCACTTCCTTCACCAACTTCACTTGCCCCGGGCGCTCGGTCAGAACGATGACGCGGTCGGCGAGGAACAGGGCCTCGTCCACCGCATGGGTCACGAGAATCGTGGTGTGCTGCTGAGCCGACCAGATCCGCTGTAGTTCCATGTTCATCTGCCGCCGTGTCACTGCATCGAGAGCCCCGAACGGCTCGTCGAGGAGCAGCACTTCCGGGTTCAGGGCGAGGGCGCGGGCGATGGCTATGCGCTGGCGCATCCCGCCTGAGAGCTGTTTCGGCCTTGCCTTCTCGAACCCCGCCATGCCGACGAGCGAGATGAGATCGGCGACACGCTCCTTGTCCGGTTTCATCCCGGCCACGTGGAACGGCAGCGCGATGTTGTCCCACGAACTCAGCCAGGGAAGCAGCGCGTGGTCTTGAAACGCCACGCCCAGGCGATGCGCGGCCGCCAACTCGGCAGGCTGCCGCCCGTTCACGACCACCGTTCCGCTCGAAGGCACCTCCAGCGAGCCGACCAGCCGCAGCAAGGTCGACTTGCCACAGCCGGAAGGACCGATGAGCGCCACGAACTCCCCGGCCGCCACATCGAAGCTGACGTCGGAGACCGCCAGCAACGACTCGCCCCTCCTGCTCACATCCCGCAGCGAGATGACCGGTGAGCCTTCCGCGATCGTTCCGCCCATGGCACCGTCGGCCAGGCTGCGGTCAGTCAATGGCTCCTCCTCGGCGGGGTTCCTAGGGATCGGAGATTAGCGGTCTGTTGGTTGCGGTGACAGCCCGCCGACGTGGCCGGGCAGCGCAATGCGCCTGGAGACCGGTACCGGTTCATAGGGTTCCCCAGAACTCCGGCGGATCGCCCACCAACTGCTGAATTGTGGCTTCCATCGCGAACACCGTGGTTCCCGGGTTGATGTGGCCGCCGATTGTCCGGCCGGTCGAATCGGCGAACACCGCGTGTATGTGCACCAGCGGTTGACCCTCGTACAGAGAGATGTTGCCCGTGCCACCCGCAACCTCCAGTTGCTCCTCCCGAACGAAGGTGCGGTAGTCGCCGGTATCCGGGTCGTACCAGGACAGGTCAGCACGGCTTACCGAGCCGAGAAACGTGATCGTCGCAGCCAGAACGCCATTGGACCGGGCGAAGCTCGTCAGCGAGTCCACCAGGTCATCCCCCTGGCTCAGGCTCAACAGGTGGATCCTGCCCGGCTCGAAGTTGAACTCTTTCACACCGGTGCGCTCCCGTCATGTGGGCAAGTTGGCAACAACCGCACCGGGCGAGTCTAGGAGCACAGTTGCTAGGGACGCGAGTGCGTGATCCATCGGATGGATACACTCCGGGCCTGCCAGAGGATGGGAGAACCCGTTGGCGGAGACGACCGAGTTCTTGATCGTGGCGCCGATCCTTCCCGGGAAACGGGAGGCGTGGCGCCAGATGATGCGAGAGGTCACCGGACCCCGATACGAGGAGTGGGCCGATCATCACCGCCGGATGGGCGTGTCGCGCGAGGTGGTGTGGGAGCAGCGTCTTCCCGGGATGGATCTGGCCATCGTCGCCATCGACGGCGTCGACCCCGAGGGCATCCTCGACAAGATGACCGCATCCGATAACCCCTTCGACATCTGGTTCAGGGACACGATCATCAGCGTCACCGGGTACCTGGAGGACGCACCGGAGGAGGTTCCCTCTCCCACTCTCGTGGGGAAGTTCGAGGCCCGGACACGGCAATGACGCTCCGGCCGGGCCCATTGTCGGTGGTGATCGAATGAAGATCACCCGGGTCACGGCCTTCTCGGCGGGCTACATGAAGGTCGATCCGGAGATGCACCGCAGCTTCTCGCTGGTCAAGATCGACACGGACGCCGGGCACGTCGGATGGGGTGAAGCAAGCTCGTCCTACGGGCATTCGTACCCCACTGTCGTGGAGACCATCGTCGATGACGTGCTCGCCGACGTATTGGTCGGCAAGAACCCGCTGGCGATCAGAGCCCGCCTCGCCGAGATGCACCTATGGCTGGACGGCTACCTCGGATGGGACGGTATCTCTTCGCAGGTCATCGGCGCCATCGAGATCGGTCTGTGGGACATATTCGGTCAGGAGCACGATGTGTCTCTCGCGGCGGTGCTCGGCGCCGGCGTAGACAGCTTGCCTCTGTACGCCACGGGGACGACTTCGTTCGATGCGGACCTCGGCTGGCACGAGAAGTATTTCGATGACGTCCTCGACGTCGGGATCAAAGCCATCAAGGTGCGGCTGGGCAACGACCCGGATCGGGATCTCGAGTTGATCGCCCGTACCAGGCGTGTCATCGGTGATGATTGCCATCTGATGGCTGACGGATACTGGACGTACACGCTCCGCGAGGCGATCCGGCCGTACAACGTGAGCTTCTACGAGGAACCCCTTCCCCAATACATGATCGGGGCACTCGCCGAGCTCCGGGCTGAATCGCCGGTCCGTATCGCGGTCGGCGAGCGCGTCTTCTCCCTGGCCGGGTTCACGAATGTGGTGCATCATCGTGCCGCGGACGTTCTCCAGCCGGACCCGACGGTCTGCGGGGGGATACTCGTCTGCATGGAGGTGGCAGCCCTGGCGAAGGCGCACGATCTCGCCGTGGTCCCCCACATCGGAGGCCTGACTGCTGTGGGATTCGCCGCGGGTCTCCATCTCGCGGCCGCCATCGAGCCGGAGGTGCTCGAGTACGACCCCGATCCGTACCAACCCCTACGGGACGAGTTGCTTGCCGACCCCATCTTCGGCATGGATCGCGTCGAGAGTGGCCGCATGGCGGTCCCCACCGGGCCCGGGCTGGGGATAGAGATCGACGAAACCGTCCTCGAGGCCTACCCGT
>JAGWAN010000059.1 GCA_021296345.1 Acidimicrobiia bacterium
CCAACCCGCGCCTGCTCGACATAGTGGAGTCGGTGATCGGGCCCGAGATCTACTCCAACCCGGTGCAGCACACCCGGATCAAGCCGCCCGTCCGCCATCTGCCGGATGCGGCCCTCGACGCCAACATCGCCGCCACCTTGTGGCACCAGGACTCCGCCGTCATCGACACCGAGGCCGACGGCACCGACATGCTGACCATCTGGCTCGCCGTGACGGACGCCACCCTCGAGAACGGCTGCCTGATCGTCGAACGTGGCAGTCATCGCGAGGAGATGACGCTTCACTGTCCGGGTAAGGTCTTCCCTGCCGAGATCTACATTCCCGAGTCGATCATCGACGACGGCCGGGTCATTCCCATGGAGGTGCCGGCCGGAGGCGCGATCCTGCTGCACAAGCTGACTGAGCACGGTTCCCTGGACAACCACAGCGACGACATACGGTGGAGCTTCGACCTCCGCTACCAGCCGATCGGCCAACCCACCGGCCGATCCGTCTTCCCCGGCTTCGTCGCCCGCAGCCGGGCCCACCCCGAGCAGGTGGTCACAGGTCCCGGAGAATGGGCAAACCTGTGGTGGGACGCGCGGGACCGCATCGCCGACGGCGTGACGCCCATGCGCCTGAACGCCAGGTGGAAGGCCAACGCCCGCCAGCCCATCTGCGCCTGACCCGTCCCCGGACCGGGTGTTCGTTCCGCCCGGCCGCTCAGCAGATCGTGGTGCGTTCCTCGGGTAAGACCAGGTCGACCAAGGCCCGGTGGATGATCTCGTTGGCGCATTCGTTGTGGGGATACACGCCGTGCGCGAAGTGCTCGGCTAGGACCAGGTAGCCGTTCGACAGCGTGTCCTCCACCAGCTCGCGTGACTCGCTGAGCGGCGTCACCGGATCCCGCGGGTTGGCGATGACCACGATGGGGACATCGCTGCCGTCCAGCGTCCCGCCGAACGATCCCCGGTCCAACAGGTCGTAGAACGGGCACGTGCCCGGCGCCGCTAACTCGAGGTGGGCCAGCAGCGGCAACTCCCGGCGCACCGCCTCTTCCATCGCCGTCTCGTCGGACAGCCGCACATGGCGATCCAGTTGCGGGTTCAGCACCCACGAGTCGAGGCAGTTGACGTGCTCGACGAAGGTGGTCCCGCCGCTGCTGTCCCCGAGTTGGAACCGCGCGAACTCGGCAAGGAGAGATGGATCACCGGCCTCGACCAGCAGGGCGTAGCCGATCCACAGGTACGGCCAGGTCTCCTCGCTGTAAAGCGTGGTGATGACCGACAGCGCCCCAGCCAACGGGTTCCCGCCCGCGGCCTCGACCACGGCCTCGAGTTCGCCGACGTTCTCCTTGAAGTACCCGCGGGGGTCGCCGTCGTTGTACATCGGGCACTGCGGCTGATCGCAGGCGTCAAGGGCTTCTCCCAGCAACACTTCGAACTGGCGAAGCTCGTCGATCACGTTGGCGACGCGCGCCTCGACCGTGCTGACATCATCGACCGGGTTGTCCGCGCCATCCACCACCATGGCTCGCACCGACGCTGGGAACAATGTCGCGTACCACGCGCCGAGCGTGGCGCCGTATGACGCGCCGTAGTAGCTGATCCGCTCGGCTCCGAGCGCCTTGCGGATCTCGTCGATGTCGCGGGCCACGTACTCGGTATGCAGCAGTCCGGCTGCGGCGCCCATCGACTCGGCGCAGAGCAGCGCCGCCGCCTCGGCCGCGGCGAATTCCTCGGGGGCGTCGAACGGAAGCTCTACCTGCGACAGCAGCGCTAGCTGCGCTCCGGGCTCGCCGCACACGAACAGTGGCTCCGAGCGCCCCACGCCCCGGGGGTCGAAGCCGACGATGTCGAAACGTTCGAGCAGGGGTGCGGTGAAGGCCGCGCCGGGGCCGTCCAGAGCCCATGCGACCATATCGACACCGCTGCCGCCCGGTCCTCCGGGATTCACCATGAGGTAGCCGATGCGCCGGTCCGGATCGGTGGCGCGGTGCACGGCGATGGTGAGCGCCAGCTCTCCCGCGCCGGGGCCGCGGTAGTCGAGCGGCACCGTCACGACACCGCATTCGAGGCCCTCGACATCGCAGTCGATCCAACGGATGGCGCGCTCGGGGACCGCGGGGCGCCCATCCAGGGCGTCCAAGGCGCCGGCCTCATCGACCGGGTCCACCGCGTTCTCCTCGTCCGCTCGGTCCGCTGCGCCGTCCGGGTCGTCCTCGGGATCCGCTTCCGCGGCGGAGGTGACGGTGGTCGCGGTCGTGGTGATCGTGGCGGAGGTGACGGTGGTCACCGTCCCGCCGACGCCGGTGGACGCGGTCGTCGCCGGCTCGTCCGGGGCGGAAGTAGACGTGGTGGTAGCCGGCTCGCTCGCCGTGGAGGTGGGAGTACGGGTGGCCGTTTCGCCGGCCTCACCGCCCGGGGCGTCGTCCGCTGACGTGCACGCCGCCGCCAGCAATGCGAGCACCATGACCGTCATCCGGATGCGGCGCCGATCGGCGCCCCCGCCACCACCACGAGGCCGTGAAGTGTCCCAAGACATTTGTGCAGCCCCCGCGGATGGTCCGGCAAACAGCGGATCCTAACCGTGACCCTGTCCTACCCGGACTGGGGGCATCAAGCGGACTTCCGTGTCCCCGGTCTCAGATGCCCTGGTCAGGTATCAAGCAGCCAGGCGAGCATCGCAGTGGGGACGGCCAAAAGCTCCGGCGACTCCAGATCCAGCACCGCGCGCGTGGCTACGATCCCACGCCACTTGGAGGCTTGGATCGTTCTGGCAGTCGCACGCCACCGGCCATCCACGTATTTCGACTCGATGGCCACGTCTCCGAAGTCGGGACCGACGAAGTCGATCTCGGTTCTGGAAGGCGTCCGGTGGTACAGAACCCGGTCGGTGTCTAAGTAACTTCCGGGAGATCTGGTTTCTATATTCCGGAGCAAAGCCATGCCCAGCTGCTGTTCGGACAGGACGGAGAAGTCGGGCGCCGCTCCCGGTACCAGGCGGGTGTACACCGGGTCCGTGAAGTAGAATTTCTTCTGCGAACGTAACTGCGGACGGAGACGGTTCTCGCGGTGGCATGGCCACAGGATGAACGCCGCGCAAAGGTCACCTATCCGGCTCTTCAAGGTGGGCGGTGCCACGCCGAGGTCGCCAGCCGCCGAAGACTGGTTGATGAGCGACGACAGACTTTTCGTCATCCTGTGTAGGAAGGCCGCGGTTACGGTCCGCGACCACGATGCCCGCCTCAGGGCGTCCCGGTCGACGATCTCGAACAGGTCGTGCTCGAAGGCCCGATCCTCCTCGCGCGAGGTCATGTAGGCTGTCACCGCCGGGTGGAACCCGCCCACCCGGAGATAGGTGTCCCAGGCGTCGACCAGGACGTTCAACCAGGGAACGAGTACGTAGGCGGCTTCAGTCAGCCGGGCGTAGGTCAGGTCGCCGATCTGCAACCTGCTGGGCGCAGTAGGGGCCTCCGCTCCCCGCGTCAGCTCTACGAAGGTGCGGAACCCCATAGGGAGCAGTATCCGATCGGCGTCCGTGATCCGTCCCCTGCGTCCGGCCAGGATACCGATAGAATCGGACAGGTCAGAGGAGGACGACCCGGTGAGAACGACGGTGTCTTCGTGGAACCACGGGTCGTTGTCGCGTAGCCACTTGATCCGGTGTGGCCATCCGTCCGTGATGGCGGTGATCTCGTCGATGAACCAGTAGCGGCGAACGTGGGCCGGCAGTAGTGAGCGGGTGGCCCGGACGAGCCTGACCAGATCATCTGCCGCCCAGCCGTCCACCGACATGTGGACGATGCGTCGCGGGTCAACGCCATCGTCAATCAGGGTCGAGATGGCTTGCTTGACCTGCACCGATTTTCCGGCCCGTCGCGGTCCTCTGAGAACGTAAAGCCCGCCCGGAGCCAGGTTGGAGAGAGCGCCTGAGGTGTAATCGTATGGCGCTTCCCGTGCTCCTCGAAGGTCATGATCCCTGGAGGACCACGCCAGCGAATCACGCCACCAGCCGTTACCCTCGGACAGGGTCTGCTGTATGAATCCCGGTCTCAGCGCCATCAGGTCCTGCCACTCTGTGTGTCTACGTTTTGGAAACTGCTGCTTTCAATTTCGATACATTTTTGAAAGTCATTCTTTTGATATTGTAGCACTTTGCAAGTCTTCGGTTCTACATCGATGTAGTTCCGCGCCCGGCGGGGCGGCGCCCGAAGGGTGGGGCAGGGGCATCGACAAGCTGTCGGGGTTAACGTGTCCGCCATGATGACAGGCGCCCGGGCCTTGGCGAAGATGCTCCACGGGTACGGGGTGACCCATGTCTTCATGGTGCCGGCCGTCCTCCGGCGAACGCTTGCGGAACTGGAACGGTTCGGGGTGCGGCGCATCCACACCCACGGGGAGAAGCCGGCAGCGTACATGGCCGACGGGTACGCCAGGATGGCGGGCCGGCCCGGGGTTTGCATGGCCCAGGCGGTGGGGGCGCTCAACCTGGCCGCCGGCCTCCGCGACGCCCATTTGGCCAACTCTCCCGTCATCGCCCTTACCGGAGGTCGCACCCCGGACGCAGACGGCGAGGGCGTCTACCAGGAGGTGGACGATCTGCCCGCCTTCGTCAACGTCACCAAGTCCAGCGCCATGGTTGACATGGTGGAGAAGATCCCCGATCTCGTCCGGCAAGCATTCCGCTCGGCGGTGTCAGGCCGTCCCGGGCCGGCGCACCTCCAGTTCGTCGGCAACGAGGGTCAGGTCGACCTCGGACAGGCCGATCTCGATCCCTCCGTCGACACCCGCTTCGTCTCGGTGCCACCGGAGCGCCCCCTCCCCGACCCGAATGACGTGGCAGCCGCTCTGGACCTCCTCGATCGCGCCGAGCGTCCCGTGCTGGTGGCAGGTGGTGGCGTCCGTGCCTCACGGGCCTCGGGCGAACTGGTGGCCGTTGCCGAACGCCTCTCCATCCCGGTGGTGACCTCCCTGAACGGAAAGGACACTATCCCGGGGAGCCATCCCCTATGCGTCGGGG
Source organism: Acidimicrobiia bacterium (assembly GCA_021296345.1). Lineage (GTDB taxonomy): Bacteria > Actinomycetota > Acidimicrobiia > Spongiisociales > Spongiisociaceae > Spongiisocius. The sequence continues at coordinate 5,002 of JAGWAN010000059.1, forward strand.
TCGCGGGCACCTACTCGCGGAGCGCTGCCAACCGGGTTGTCAATCAGGCGGATCTGGTGTGCTTCGTCGGGTCGAGCACCGGCAGCATGACCACCCACTTCTGGCAGGCTCCGGCACCCGGTGTTCCTGCAATCCAGATCGACATCGACCCGGACATGACGGGCCGCAACTACCCGCTGCGGGTGACCATGAACGCGGATGCCCGTGTAGCCCTCGCCGGTCTCCTGGAACAGGCCGGCCCGCGGGATCCCCGCCGCGAGGAATGGATCGCCACCGCCCGCGGTGAAGTGGCTGCGTGGCGCCGGGAGCATCTCGCTCAGTTGGAGTCGGACGGGGCGCCCATCCGACCGGAGCGGGTCTGCTCGGAATTGTCGGCTCTGGTACCCGACGACGCCTGTGTCGTAGTCGACACCGGCCACGCCGGGATGTGGATGGGCGGCATGTTCGACACCCGGACACCCGACCAGCGTTACCTCCGCAGCGCCGGACACCTCGGCTGGGCGTTCCCCGCCGCGCTGGGCGCCAAGTGCGCCGCCCCTGAACGTCCCGTGGTCTGCTTCACCGGCGACGCCGGGTTCTGGTACCACTTGGCCGAGGTCGAGACCGCCGTCCGATGGGGCATCAACACCGTGACGGTGGTCAACAACAACTCCTCGGGCAACCAGTCAGCCCGCGGTTTCGACCGGGCCTACGGAGGGAAGCAGACCCCGGACGGACGCAGCCTGTGGACCTTCAACGACGTGGACTTCGCCCGGCTCGCCGAGGGGATGGGTGCGATGGGCATCCGGGTCGAAAAGCCCGGCGAGATCGGCCCTGCCCTGGAACGGGCTCTGGCGGCAGAGCGCCCGGTCGTCATCGACGTAGTCACCGACATCGATGCGATGGCCCCTCTCGCCGTGGTCTGACACCCGCGGAAGCTGCCGCTCGGCCCTCAGTTCAGTCGGGGACCGGGCGTGGCCCTCGTTCGGGGTTCGTGTAACGCCTTGGACTCGGGTGTCCTGCGCGCGCTAGCGCGGGCCCTCCACGGTCACCGTGACGACATCCACCCCGTGGTACTTCTGGTGGCGAACCGACGATGAGTAGTGCTCCAGCAGGCGGAACGAGATCTCCCGCGCATCGGTTATCTCGGGTGCCTCGCCCAGGTAGGACAGGCGATCCTCCAGGTTGTCCCTGTCCGACGCGCACACGAACTCCAGCTCCGCCCCATCCGTGCGCGACCGCGCGGCCACCACCAGGCGGCGCTCGCCGTCGGTCTCGCTCTCCGCCGTTTCCAGGCTGGACAGGGTCTCCTCACCGACCAGGACCAGCCTCTCCGCCGAGTCGGAGTCCCACCCGACCTTGGAGGCAAACTTGCGCAGGAAGTCCCCTAGCTTCGGAAGCGTTTCCGAGTCGAGTCCGAGCTCCAGTCGCATGCGCCGGGGGCCGGTGAGTTCCAGGAAGGCCATCATGAGGATGGCGACGATCGCTCCTGAAGTCATGCCGTTTCCGAGCAACACTCCCAAGAACCCGTCTCCAAGCAGATCGGGGTAGATGGCTTGGTTCTGGAAACCCACGCCGATCCAGAACGCCAATCCCGCCACCACGGCCTTGCGATGGTCGACGCCATCCTGGAGGACGATCTTCACGCCCTGGATGAACAGGAGACCGAGGAGGACGGCGATGTACGCGGCCGCCACCGGCGCCGGGATTCCGATCAGGAGGGCCGTCGCCTTGGGCAGGAACGCCACCGCCACGAAGATGATGCCGATCACAGCGCCCACCCTCCGGGCGGCGATACCCGTGACCTCGGCCAGGGAGATGCTGGACGAGTAGGTGGTGTTGGGAAGGGTTCCCGCAAGGCCCGAGAGCAGGTTGCCCGTTCCGTCGGCGTTCAGTGCTCCTTGCACCACCCGGAAGTCGGTTGCGCGCTGGCGGCGCCGGGAAACCCTCTGGATCGCCACCCCGTCACCCAGGGTTTCGATCGCTCCCACGAGGGTCACGACCACGAAGGCAGGGAGCAGCGCCCAGAACTCGGGGCCGGGGGTGAGCTCCAGTCCCGGCCATCCGACCGAGGGCACGCCTACCCAGGCTGCCTCCAACACTGGTCCCGCGTCATACAGTCCGAACGGGGCCGCCACAGCGCAGCCCACGGCGATGCCGATGACCGGCGACCACAGCCGTATCGCCGATGGGGCCCGCAACACCAGACCGGCGACCGTAGCCAGGGTCGCCAGCGCGGCGAGCGGCGCCGCAGCCGACGATATGCCGTCGGGAACATCCGTCAGCGAGTCGAACACCACCGGCATGACTGTGGCTGCGATGAGCATGATCACGGTTCCCGAAACGACCGGAGTGAATATGCGACGCAGCAGCGAGAGCCGGGCTGCCATCAGGTACTGGAAGAGCGACGAGATCACGATCAGGCTGGCCATCGTGGACGGCCCACCCTGCACCAGCGCCGCAACGCACACCGCGATGAACGCCCCTGAGGTTCCCATGATGAGCACGTACCCGGCGCCTATGCGCCCCACCTTCACGGCCTGGAGCACGGTGGTCACGCCGCTTACGACCAGCGCCGCGAACACGGCCCAGGAGATGTAGCTCTCCGGCTGCTCGGCCACCCTGGCAACGATCACGACGGTCAGGACGACCGGCGCCACGATGATCGTGGCCGCCTGCAGGCCGGCCCCGACCGTCACGATGGGAGGCGGGTTCTCGTCCGGTTCGTAACGCACGTTCCGGTTCTCGCGTTCGACGGCCGCCATCGACTCCCTCCTTGTGTTACCCACCAACGTCTGCCGTCCGGTCGGACGGATTTCCTGCGCGGTCTCGGCCCTGCCGAGAACGTTCATGATAGAGAGAGGAGCAGCTGTCGGCGGGGTTTGGCTATCCCCGAGAGCTCTTAGCTGGAGTTGTTCATTCTCGGTGCCGCCGCCAGTGGGCACCAAACAGAGCCGCCTCGGTGGGTCGGTCCTCGGGGATGGCAGTGGACAGGTGGGTCAGGTTGATGAAGTGGCGGTAATTCAGGTTCTCGGTGATGCTGTTGCCCGCCCAGGTTCCGCAGCCCATCGTCAGGGTGAAGGGAAGGCCGTTGGTGAAGCTGCCCCCGTTCCCGATGGCGTGGGCCTGGTTGACGAGCACCCGGACCACGTCCAACTCGGTTGCGAGGAGGCGGGCGTTATCCGCCGAGGCCGTGTAGATGCCGCAGGAGTGGCCCCGTCCCCTGACCTCGAGGACGGCCCGGACCGTCTCGATCGCCTCCCGGATGCCTCCGGCCCGGTAGACGGTGAGCACCAGCGAGAGCTTCTCGTCGGCGAAGGATCCGGCTTCGGCCGGTAGCTCGTCCTCGACCAGGAACAGCCGGGCCTTCGCGGCCTGCCCGCCCAGCCCGGCGCGGCTGGCGAGGACGTCGGCGTCCTGCGCGATCATCTCCCGGTTCAGCTTCCCGTCCACCCACAGAGCCTCCCGGATCGCTCGCTTCTCCTGTTCGTCGACCACGTATGCCCCGACCTTGCGGAGGGCATCCAGCGCCCGGTCGTAGATGCCATCAAGGATCACGAGCGAGTTCTCCGACGAGCACGAGGTGGCGTTGTCGAAGGTCTTGGAGGCCAAGATGCCCGCGGCGGCCTGCCCGAGGTCGGCGGTTCTGTCAATGATCACCGGCACGTTCCCGGCGCCCACCCCTATCGCCGGTTTGCCGCTCCGGTAGGCGGAGCGCACGTTGTTCTGCGACCCGGTGACGACGGACAGGTCGCAGGCCTCCATCAGTGCGGTGGTGGAGCGCCGGGTGACTGGTTCCGGGAGGATCTGGACCAGATCGGGCGGTGCGTCCACACCCTCCAGCGCCTCCCGCATGAGTTCAACCGCCCGGGCCGTGGTCGCGTGGGCGAGCGGCGAGGGCGCGATGATGACCGCGTTGCGGCCCTTAACCGCCATCATCGCCTTGTTCACGGGGGTGGCGGCAGGATTGGTGGACGGCGTGACTGCGGCCACGACCCCGACCGGCTTGGCGTAGATCATCAGGCCTCGGGAGGGATCCTCTTCGATGAGGCCCACCGTCCTGGCGCGGCTCAGGTCCCGGAGGGTGCCGAAGGTCTTGCGGCGATTCTTGACGATCTTGTCGGCGACGTTCCCGAGGCCGGTCGTGCGGACCGCGAGTTCCGCCAACTCACGGGCGTGCTCGGGCTTGTAGAGCGACCAGGCCAGGGCCGTGACCACCTCGTCCACCCGCTCCTGGTCCGAATCGACGAACTCCGCCATCGCCGACCGCGCCCTGCCAACGAGTGTGGAAACGGCATCGCCTTCGTCCACTGCGGAAACCCAAGTAGCTCGGGAGCGTGCGACCATCAATGACCTTTCGTCCTCGGGGCGGAGCAACCCACGTTGAACAATCCGCCTACGCATGACAGCAACGGCCCCTCCCGTCCATTGGCAGGCCGCTTCTCAGGCAGTGGTTGCACGGAGGCGCAGTCCTAGAGCTCGGGTCACTTTCAGCACGGTGCTGAACTCCGGGTTACCGCTGCTCGAAAGTGACTTGTACAAGCTCTCCCTTCCCAGGCCGGCCTCCTGCGCCACCCTTGTCATTCCCTTGGCCCTGGCGATATCTCCTAGCGCCGCCGCAATCAGTTGCAGATCGTTCTCAGCCAAGGCTGCATCCAGATAGGCGACCATGTCTTCCTCTGTCTCCAGATACTCCGCCGGATCCCACGGTCGAGTCTGGCCCTCTGCCATATTCGTCGGTCCTTGAACTACCATGCGGCTACAGCCTCCTCGCAACCTCGCGAGCCTTCCTGATGTCCTGTTGCTGACTGTCCTTGTCACCACCCGTCAGCAAAACGATTCGTGACAGGCTTGTCTGTATGTAATACACCCTATAGCCGGGTCCGTAGTGAATGCGGAGTTCCGATATCCCCTTTCCTACCGGGGCTACATCTCCCGCATTGCCAAGTGACAGCCTCCGCACCCGAGCCAGGACACGCATCCGCGCATGCCGGTCCCGGATACTCCTGAACCAGCGGGCGTAGACCTCCGTCTGATGGATCTCGGGCACGGCCCGATTGTATCCCATAGGATACCGTATGGAGGCGGGCTTGGCGGATGCTTGGTTTGAACGGTCATGCGCCCGGGTCTCACCGGTCGGGTGGCCGGCGCCAGTGCGCGACCGCGACGGTGGCGTTGTCGGTGAGGCCGAGGCTGACTGCCCTCGCAAGGACGCTCTCGGCGATTCCGCGGGCGTCTTCGGCGCGTGGGTCGCAGGCCGACCCGATGCCGGCCGGCGTGTCGTCCCACAGCCACTCGTAGCCGCCGTACTGCTTGGCAGGCGGCTCCCAGGCGCCGTCACTGGCGATGATCACAGCATCCGGGAGCTCGGAGTCCTCGAACGTGTGCGCCATCTCCACATCCACCAGGCCGGCGTCGGGGCCCATGCCCTCGGGCAGCTGGCCCAGGCAACGCTCGATGCCCCCGAAGTGGCCTCGATGGAGAGCGCCGCAGCAGTTGCCCGCGTAGCCATCCGGACCGCACCACACGGCGAAGGGAATGGTGTCTCCCATCCACCCGATCAGCAGGCCACCCTCGGGAGTCCACGCCGCCACGCACAGCGTGCTCATCGGGATCCTGTGGGGCGGGACCCACGGGTTCCCCTCCCGCAAGGCTCGAGATAGCTCGAGCACCCGCTCGTTGGCCTCGACAAACGCCGTCGTCAGGTCCGCCGCGCTCTTGATGCGCTCCGGCAGGCCGAGGACGGCTGCCTGCGACGCCTCATCCCCTCGGGCGTGACCCCCGAGCCCGTCGGCCACCGCGATCACCCATGCACCATCATCCGACACCGCCGTGAACATGCTGTCCTCGTTCACCTCGCGCGGTCCGGTGTCGGTCACCGCGGCGACCGAGGACCAGGTCGGCTCGGTGGACTCTTGATTCGGCATGGCTGACATGATGCCAGATACTCGTGATGTGGTCACGGATCGGAGTGTCAATGTCATGGCGGCCACCAGTACGATCCTCGACCACTGACCACCGACCACGGGCCACTCACCATGAACATCCCCGAACACGCAGCCAAGGCCCTGCTGCAGGAGGCGGGTATATCGGTTCCCGCGGGAGCTGTAGCCGACTCACCGCAGGAAGCGGCCCAGGCTGCCACCGATATTGGGACGGTGATGGTCAAAGCGCAGGTGCCGGTGGGAGGCCGGGGAAAGTCGGGGGCCGTCAGGCCCGCCCGTAACCCGACCGAGGCGCATGCCATCGCCGGGGACCTCTTGGGCGCCCGTGTCAACCGCCACCGGGTGACCGAAGTCCTGGTCGAGGAACGGTTACCGGTTGCCAAGGAGCTCTACGCGGCGGTCCTCATCCATCCCGCCGGGCCGGCGCGGCGGGTGGTGCTCTCCGAGCGCGGCGGGGTGGACATCGAGGAGACGGCCCGTACCGATCCCGGGTCGATCCGGACGCTCGACCTAGATCCGAGAACGGGTCTGCACCCGGAGACCGCTCAGCGGCTCGTGGCGAGGGCGGGAGTGGAGACAGCCGCTCCGGCAGTTGCCGACGTTCTCGTCCGGATGGACCGCTTACACCGTGACTCCGACGCCGAACTCCTCGAGATCAACCCGCTCGCCGTGACGGATGCAGGCGACGTAGTGGCGCTGGACTGCAAGCTCGTCCTGGACAGCGCCGCCGCTGCCCGCCGACCATCGCTCGCCGCAGCTGCCGCACCGGAGCCGCTGACCCGACTGGAACGGGCGGCCCGGGAACTCGGCCTCCAGTTCGTCGAGCTCGACGGGGAGGTGGGCGTGATCGCCAACGGCGCCGGTCTCACGATGACCACCATGGACGTGATCGTCCACCTGGGGGGCCGGCCCGCCAACTTCATGGAGATAGGCGGCGACGCCTACACCAAGGCGCGGCCCGCGCTGGAAATCGTGCTCGCCCAGCGGGGACTGCGCTCCCTGGTGGTCAACTTCTGCGGGGCCTTCGCCCGGACCGATGTGATGGTCGACGGGCTGACCGGCGCGTGGACAGAACTACGGCCGGACGTGCCCGCCTTCTTCACCATCGACGGCACCGGGTCCGCCGCTGCCCGGAGGATGTTGGAGGAGCGATTGGGCCTCGAACCGTACCCGACCATGGATGATGCGATAACCGCCGCCATCCGTGCCTGTGGACAGGATGCCGCATGATCGTCCGGGGCGACGAGCGAGTGCTGGTTCAGGGAATCACCGGCCGCCAGGCCACCTACTGGACCGCCCGCATGCAGGAGTACGGCACCCGGGTCGTCGCCGGGGTCAGCCCCCGCAAGGCAGGCATCACCCACTGCGGCGTTCCGGTGTTCGGCAGCGTGCGAGAGGCGGCGGAACATGCTCCGCCGGACGTCTCGGTGTTGTTCGTGCCCCCTCTGAGCGTCAAGGCGGCAGCGCTCGATGCTCTGGCCGCCGGTGTGCCCAGGCTGGTGATCCTCACCGAGCACGTCCCGGTCCGGGACACGATGCATGTGATCGCGGCCGCCCGGGAGGCGGGGGCCGAAGTGGTAGGCCCCAACACGGCGGGCCTCGTGACGCCGGGCGAGAGTTCCGTCGGTTTCATGCCCGCCTTCGACCCTTCGATCTTCCGCCCCGGCCGGGTCGGGGTGGTCTCGCGCAGCGGGAGCCTCGGCACCCTGGCCTGCCTGAACATCGTCCGGACCGGACTCGGCCAGTCCGCCTTCATCGGGATCGGCGGCGACCCGGTGATCGGTACCCGCACGCGCCGCGCTCTGGAGCTGCTGGAGCAGGACCGGCGCACCAGCGCGGTCCTACTGATCGGTGAGATCGGTGGCGACATGGAGGAGGACGCCGCCCAGTACCTGCCGGAGATGAGTAAGCCGGTCGTAGCCTTCGTCGCCGGGCGGGCCTCACCGCCGGACCGGAGGATGGGACACGCCGGAGCGATCTTCCAGGAAGACCGGGGGTCGTATGCATCCAAACGGCAGGCGCTGCAGGGAGCGGGCGCAGTCGTGCTGGACACCCCGTCAGGAATCGGGCCGGCCCTGAAGAGCCTGGTCCGGTGACCCGAACTGCTCGGTCTCGGCTAGCCGGGCCGATCGCCACCACCGCGGCCTACACGCCAAGCCTGCCTGGCGCTTCCGATAGTGCAGAGCGATGACATCCGGTAGGAAATCCTCCGCGTCCCTGTTCGCCTCGGCTCGGGAACGGCGCCTCTGGACCTGGACGCTGGCGGTGGTGGTGGCGATCTACTCGACTCTCGGCCTGGCCCGGACCCTGGCCGGGATACTGCGAGACGAGGGACTACTCGTGGCCGCCTTCGCCATCGGCATGGCCCTGGTCGGGGCGACCGTCCTGGTCGTGGGACTGAGGAGACGGCCCGGGGCTGCAGAGATCGGCATCGCGCTGGGCATCGCGACCGCCTACTACATGGTGATGGTCCGGATGGCCCTCCCGGAGGAACGCACCCACCTCATCGAGTACGGCGTGGTGGCGGTCTTCATCCACGAAGCCCTGAAGGAGCGGACCAACCATGGTCGTCACGTCCCGGTACCCGCCCTGGTGGCGGTTGCGGCGGCGTCCGTGGTCGGGGCGATCGACGAGTGCATCCAGGGGTTCCTGCCCAACCGCGTATTCGATACCGAGGACATGCTGTTCAACTTCCTGGCAGCCGCAATGGCAGTGACATCGAGCGTGGCGCTGGCCTGGGCGCGCAACTGGAAGCTGCGCCGAAGCCGCTACCGGCCGTAGGCGCCGGTTATAGGTCGATCCAGCCTTCGGCGATCTGCTCTACGTACTCCAGCACTTCGGCGCGGGGCGCGCTCGGAAAGCACACGACGACCCGGTCGCACCCGACCTCGGCCATCTCGTCGATCCGGTGCGCCGCCGTGTGGTCGAGGTAGACGCTGATCTCCAGGGGTCCCCTACCAATTGCCGCCGCGGCGGCCTGGACCTCGGCGATCTCGGCGGCTGTCACCCGGTACATCCCGAGAGGTATCCACCCGTCAGCCAGTGACGCCAGGTCAGTCTTGGTCCCGGGACCCAGCGCGGCCCCGATGTGGATCGGGGGATGGGGTCGCTGGAGCGGTTTGGGTCCTGGGCGGCTGGGCGGCAGGTGGATGCGCTCCCCACTGAACGCCGTGGTCTCGGTGGGCCATAGCTCCTTGACCAACCGGAGCTTCTCCCTCGTGATCGCCCTCCGCCGGTCGAAAGGGATGCCGTGGCTCTGATACTCCCGCCGGAGCCATCCGTAGCCGATCCCGAACAGGAACCGGCCACCTGAGAGGCGGTCGAGGGTGGCGGTGGCCTTGGCCGTCCAGATCGGGTCGCGGATGCCGAGGAGGGTTATCCCGGTGCCGAGCAGGATCCTGGAGGTGGTGG
>JAGWAN010000013.1:0-4300 GCA_021296345.1 Acidimicrobiia bacterium
CGCTGCATAGGCCGCCTCGGCTGCCAGCCTCCGCCACCGCCCGGGCCACCCCGCGGAGCGCCTGCGCAAACCTCACCCCCGGCCGCTCGCCGGCGGACCCGTCCGAGTTCTACCGGGCCAGGGCCGCCGCCGACATAACCCTGGATCCGATCTTCCGGACCCTCAGGAGGCTCTGGTCCGAGGATGGGCTGGCGGTGGGCGAGATCGCCCTACCCGAGACGTTGGAGCGGAGCGGCCTGGAGGCGCACCCGGTCCTGCTCGACGGTTGCTTCCAGGTGATGGCAGCCGCCCGGGGAGTGAGTATCGCGCCGGACGGGACCACTTACCTGCCGTTCGGGTGGGACCGCATGTGGCTGTCCGAGCGGCTTCCCGCCCGGGTGTTCTGCCAGGCCCGTATCAGGGAGGGAACCCAACCCATCGCACCTGGCGGGGCTGACGGTGAGACACCGGAGGTCCTGGCCGGCGATCTGACGATCTACACGCCGAACGGGCACGAGGTTGGGGGGGTGACCGGCTACACCGTCAAGCGGGCGACACGGGCCGCACTCCTTTCGGCTACCGAGAGTGGGAATGAACTCCATTACGAAGTCGTGTGGCGGGACCGGCCCCTCGCACCGGCCATGCCGGCCGCGGACTTCCTGCCGAGCCCAAACGAGGTCGGTGCCCGGTCCGGACCCTTCTCGGAGTACCTGGCAGCCGAAGGAGTGGGCGCCGACACCAGGAACGACCTGCTCACCGACCTCGAGCGGCTGTCCTGGTCCTATGCCCTCTCCACCTTGGAGCGCATGGGATGGGAGCGCCGGCGGGGCGCAGTGACGGAGGTAGAAGATCTCCGGCGCCGTCTCGGGGTTCTCGACGAGCACGAGCGCCTGTTCCGCCGCATCTTCGAATTGCTTGCCACGGCCGGCGTGGTGGAGGCGGCCGGCAGCGACTTCGCGGTGAAGGTCGGGCCCGGGGATCCGCTCCCCGGCAGTCTGGCTGCGGACCCCGAAGAACTCGCAACCCGGATGCACGCCTTGTATCCGCACGGAACCAACGAGATCGGCCTGTTCCGCCGGAGTGCGGGCGCTCTGGCGGACGTGCTCGTGGGCCAGGCCGACCCTCTGACGTTGCTGTTCAGCAGTGGCGAGCCGACCGCGGCCGACCTCTACATGAAGGCACCTGTTGCGCGGGCCGCCAACCGGATGCTGGGCGACGCCATCTCGGTGCTCCTCGAGAACCTGCCGGAGGGACGGAGGCTGCGAATCCTGGAGGTGGGCGCAGGTACGGGATCGGCCACGGCGGCGGTGCTACCCGAGTTGCCCGCAGGGCGGTTCGACTACATCTACACCGACATATCGGCCGGTTTCTTCGCCGAGGCGGAGACGCGCTTCGCTCAGTACGGCGGGTCCATCGAGTACCTGGTCCTGGACATCGAAATCGATCCGGTGTCCCAAGGCTTCGAACCCCATGCGTACGACCTGGTCATCGCCTCAAACGTCCTGCACGCCACCCGGTTCCTGCGGGAGACGCTCGCCAACTGCCGGGAGCTTCTCGCTCCGTCGGGCCATCTGGTGGCCCTCGAGAACCTGAGGGGCCAGGGCTGGCTCGATCTCGCCTTCGGGCAGCTGGACGGATGGTGGCGATTCGCCGACAGCTACCGGCCCCACCACGCCCTCGCCGGTCCAGCTATCTGGGCGCAGGCTCTCGGGGACGCAGGCTTCGGGGATGTCGAGGTGATGGGGGTGACCGATTCCGACGAACAGCCGGACCGTGGCGTGATCGTGGCGCAAGGCCCGGTAGACGTGGCCGAGCCCCCCGGTGTGTGGGTACTGGCCGCGGACCGAACAGGCACCGCCGAGGCGCTTGCCGCCGAGCTGGCGGAGCGTAACCAGACCGTCCTCGTGGTGGGCGGGGAAGCCCAGGGGGACGCAGCGTCAACGGGAATGGCGACGGGCATCGACCGCGCATCGATCGACAGGGAATGTCGGGATTCCTGGAGGTCGCTCCTCGAAGAGGTCCCGCCGGACTTACCCCTCAACGGGGTAGCTCATCTGGTGGCGCTGGACGGTAGCGGGCCGGACGCCACTTCCGCCGATTTCGCGCGGGACGTGCGCGACGCGGCGGCGACCGCGCTGGCGCTGGTGCAGGGCATGGCTGACGCAGATGTGACACCAGCCAGGGGCGCGTGGTTCCTGACCCGGGGCGGGCAGGTCCTGGAGAAGGAGGGCGAAGGCGACCTCTCCGGGGCCGTGCTTTGGGGCTTCGGCAAGGTGGTGGACCGCGAAGCAGCCCACCTGCACCCCCGCATGATCGATCTCGACCCCGCGGCGGACCCACCGCTCCCGGACCTCGTCCGGGAACTGCTGCATCCCGATAGCGAGACCCACGTCGCATACCGCCTCGGGCTCCGCCAGGTCGCCCGGCTGGTCCGAGCTGAGGACGTGACCGACCGCCTCACACTTCCCGACGAAGGCGGATGGCTGCTGGAGCCCGATCCAGGCGGTTCGCTTGAGGGCATGAGCGTCATGCCCTGGCCGCCCCCGCCTCTGGAACCGCGGGACGTTCGCGTGGCCGTGGAGGCGACCGGGCTCAACTTCTGGGATCTCTTCCGTTCCCTCGGGGTCATAGACGAGGGGCTGCTCGGGGGCGAGTTCTGTGGCCGGGTCCTCGAGACCGGATCAGAAGTGTCGACGGTGTCGGTGGGCGACCGGGTCGTCGGGCTGGCCTTCGGCACGTTCGGATCCCAGACCGTTACCCGGGAGGAGATGGTGGCGCTCGCTCCGGAAAGCGTCCCGCTGATGGGCCTCGCGACGATGCCGACCGCCTACGCGTCGGCAGTGCTCTCGTTCGATCTGGCACGGCTCGAGGAGGGCGAGCGAGTGCTCATCCACGCCGGTGCGGGAGGGGTGGGCACAGCAGCGATCCAGCTGGCGCACGCGCTGGGAGCGGAGGTGTTCACGACGGCCAGCACCTCCAAACATGCCTTCGTGCGCTCGCTGGGTGTGGAGCACGTATTCGACAGCCGCCGGACGGATTTCGGCCGCCAGATCCTCGAGGCGACAGGAGGCCGGGGCGTCGACGTCGTGCTGAACAGCCTCACCGGAGAGGGCTTCATCGAGGCCAGCCTTTCCTGCCTGGCGCCCGCTGGCCGGTTCGTCGAACTGGCCCGGGTGGGCATCCTGAGCGAGGAGGAGATGGCCGAGGCCCGGCCCGACGTCGCCTACTGGATCCTCGAGCTGGACACGCTCAAGGAGCACGACCCGGCACAGCCGGGCGACGCCCTGAGGCGGGTGATGGCACAGCTCGATGCAGGAGAGGTGACTCCGCTACCGCACAGCAGGTGGTCGCTCAACGAGGCGGGACCGGCGATGAACTTCATGCGGGCCGCGCGCCACCGGGGCAAGATCGTCTTCGCCGCCTCTCCCCTCGAAACCGGCCGCCTGCGGGAGGATCGAACCTACCTGGTAACGGGAGGATTGGGTGGGATCGGATGCGCCCTGGCCGTCTGGCTGGCTGACCTGGGCGCCGGCGCCATCGTGCTGAACGGACGGCGGGACCCCGACCCCGAGGCGGAGGCGGCGATCGAAGACCTGCGCAACCGGGGGATGACCGTACGGGTCGAGCTGGCGGACGTGACGGACGGTGCGGCTGTCGACGGGATGCTCGCCCGCATCGATAAGACGCTGCCGCCCCTGGGCGGCGTAATCCATAGCGTTGGGGTGCTTTCCGACGGCGCTCTCACCAACCAGACATGGGACAAGTTCGAACGGGTGCTCTGGCCCAAGGTGCTGGGCGCCTGGCATCTGCACCGGGCCACCAAGGACCGCGACCTGGACCTGTTCATCCTCTTCTCCAGCGTGGCGGGGGTGATGGGCAATCCGGGCCAGGCGAACCACTCAGCCGCCAACGCCTTCCTGGACCAGTTGGCCGGTCACCGGCGGGCTCTCGGCCTTGCCGGGCAGTCGATTGCGTGGGGCGCGTGGTCCGGACTGGGAGAGGCCGAGGAGCACCGGGAGCGGATCGCTAGGCAGCTGGAAGCGGCCGGGACGGGGTGGATCACGCCCGCTCAGGGTTTGAGGGCCCTCGAACGGCTGATCCGCCAGGACGTGACCAGCGGGATGGTGGCTGCGGTGGACTGGGACGTGGTCTCGTCGGGTCACGTTCACCTTCCACGTCTTTTCGAGGAACTGGTTGCCGAGGCCGTCGCCGATGACGACGAGCCGGCCGAAACACCTGATGATCTTCTCTCCCGCCTCCGGGACGCCTCGGTTGATGACCGAGAGGAGATACTGGCGGCGTTCCTGGCGGGGGAACTGCA
>JAGWAN010000013.1:4369-55357 GCA_021296345.1 Acidimicrobiia bacterium
ATTGAGAAACCGGCTGAACCGCGCCTTCGCCGGGGAGTACACGGCGCCCAACACCGTGGTCTTCGACTATCCCAACATCGTGGATCTCGCCCGCCACCTCGCCTTGGAGATCGGGGGAACGGAACGGGACACGGAACAGTCCACGCCGGCGCAGAGGACCCTTCCATCGGAAGACGCGATCGCCGTCGTGGGCATCGGACTTCGGTTCCCCGGCGCGGATGATCCTTCGGAGTTCTGGCGGCTACTGGAGGCGGGCGGGGACGCCTTGACGGACGGACGCCGGGATCCCGGTCCCTGGAAGGGCGTGGCGGGGGATCCCGCCGCCGAAGACCCGGCCACCCGCCGTGGCGCCTTCATCGACGGTGTCCACATGTTCGACCGGCGCTTCTTCCGCATGCTCGGTCGATGGACCCACAGCAGCGAATGCTGCTCGAAACGACCTGGCACGCACTCGAGGACGCCGGAATGGACGTAGACCGGCTTCGTGGCAGCCGCACAGGCGTCTACGTAGGGATCGGCGGCAGCGAGTACCGACGCCTTATAAACGCCAAGGGCAAGGACGACAGTTACGTGGGCACATCCGGGAGTGTGGCCGTCGGCCGCATTGCCTTTGCCCTCGGGCTGGAGGGGCCCGCCATCCCGGTGGACCTCGCCTGCACGTCTTCGGTGGTGGCTTTGCACCAGGCAGCTATGAGCCTGCAGGGAGGCGAGATCGACATGGCGCTGGCCGGGGGCGTGAACGCGGTCCTCTCCCCCTCGGTCATCAGGTTCCTCGTTGGTGCGGGGATGCTGTCCCGTAGCGGGCGGTGTTCGGCCTTCGATGCCGCTGCGGACGGATACGTCCGTGGTGAAGGCTGCGGGATCCTGGTGTTGAAGCGGCTCGGCGATGCAGAACGGGACGGCGACCGGATCTGGGGGGTGGTCCGCGGGTCCGCCGTGAACCAGAACGGAGCAGGCCTAGGACTCACCCAACCCAGGGGTCCGGCCCAGGAACGGGCTATGGCGGAGGCGCTGGCGCGGGCAGGCGTGACACCGGCCGAGGTCGACTACCTCGAGGCGCACGGAACGGGAACGCAGCTGGGCGATGCGGTGGAGATCAACGCCATCGCCTCCGTATACGGTCCGGGCCACGAGCCTGACCGACCGCTGTTGGTGGGTTCCGTGAAGACGAACATCGGGCATCTGGAGGCGGCGGGCGGCGTGGCCGGTGTGATAAAGGTCTTGATGGCGATGCAGCGAGGCGTGATCCCCAAGCACCTGAACTTCCGGGATCCGAACCCCGACATCGACTGGGAAGGACTGCCGGTGCGGGTCACATCGGAACCGATCGCCTGGCCCTCAACCCCGGGCCGTTCACAGCTGGCCGCGGTGAACGTCTTCGGTATCTCAGGCTCCAACGCACACGTGGTGATCGAAGGGTACGAAGCATCCGACGGTGATCCCGCCCTGCTCTACGGCGAGCTCCGCCCCGCGGGATCGCCGAGGCCGATAGCGGGTTCCTCGGCAGGGGACATCGACCGGCCGGCAGCGGAAGGAACGGATGCCCGGACGGTCCGGCTCCTACCACTCTCCACGAGAGCCGAGCCGGCGCTGGCGGAGTTGGCCGGACGGTATCTCTCCTGGCTCGATGAGCACGCCCACCGGCTGGCCAACGGAGACGAGCGACATGGTGTGGACCGCCAGCACCGGCCGCACCCATCATCCTCACCGCGTAGCCGTGGTGTTCGACAGCATCGGTTCGCTGCGTCGGCAACTGGCGCTCATCGCCGCGGATGGCGCGGCGCCGGAGGACCGCACCGATCGCCACCCGAGCGCCGGCAGCGCAATGGAGGGTTCCGACGCGTACCGGGAACTAGTCGAAGCATCCGCAACCGACTACGAGGCCGGCGAGGCCGTGCCCTTCGAGAGGCTGTTCGAGGGCGAGACGCGCCGCCGGGTGTCCCTCCCCACTTACCCGTTCCAGCGGCTCAGCCACTGGTTCGAATAGACCGGGCGATCAGCCGCTCGGTCCGCTGTGCTGAAGCTCATCGTGGTGGTCATCGGCATACCCTTCCATATGCATACGATTAGTAGTTCGATTTGTATACGATATAATCCTCAGTTTGCTAACGTTCGGGCAGGAAGACCCGTGGGAGAGGACACAGCATGGCACGCCGCCACTCGGGCGCCTCTCCACGAGTCGGCTACATACCCAGGCAGATCGATGCGCGGCTCCGCGCTGAACTCGATACCTGGCCCTCCGTCGTCATCACGGGCCCGCGCGGGGTAGGCAAAACAACCACCGCGCTGCAGGTGGCGGAGTCGGTCATCGACCTATCCCAACCCCAGCAGCGCGAGGTCTTCATGCTGGATATGGAGTCCGCCCTGCGCGTCGCCCCGAAACCGGTCCTGATCGACGAGTGGCAGCAGGCCCCCGATGTGTTGTGGGTGGTCAAGAAGCTGATCGACCAGGACGCCATGACGGGATTCATCATCGCCGGCTCGTCCCACCTCAGGCCGAACAATCAGAACGACAGCAATCAGTGGCCGCTCGTGCACCGCGGCGTCACACTGGAGATGCATCCGCTCACCGTGGCCGAGAAACGCCGCAAAGGGTTCCACTCCGTCCCAGGTCGGCTCGCCGACATGAGCGCAGCCTCCGGACACCAGGGCGGATACGGCCTGTACGACTACATCGACATAGCCCTGGAGGGCGGTTATCCGGCATACCTGGATGTCGCAACACCCTCCACCCGCCGGGCGCAGATGCAGAGCGCCGTGCGTGACATCGTGCGGCTCGATGCAGCAACCGGCCGCATCGACCACCGCAAGATGCTCGACTTCCTCCAAGTCTATGCCGCCAACTCCTCGGAGCTCATCAACCAGACCACGCTGGCCGAGCACGCCGACATCTCGCGCGCCTCAGCCGAGAAATACGAGCAGGCACTGCACGACTCATACATCGTGTCGCAGCTTCCGTCCTGGCATCGAACGCTCTCGAGCCGCACCGGCAAGCGTCCCAAGCGCTTCGTCAACGACACGGGGATGTGGGCGGCCATCTTGGGCGTGGGTCGTGAGGACGTGCGGGCCGACCCCAAGCTGGTCGGCAACTTGATGGAAACCTTCGTGGTATCGCAGATACGGGCTCAACAGATCGCTTCCCGATCCCTGCATACCCTTTACCACTACCGTGACCAAGCCGGACGGGAGATCGACCTGCTGCTGGAGGACCGCCGCGACCGCACCTTGGTCGCTGTCGAAGTCAAGGCATCCAGCACCATCACCCGCCATGACACCCGCCATCTGGAATGGTTGCGGGGCCAACTGGACACGGCCGGCCCCCACCGACCCATGCGCTTCTCCCGAGGCGTGGTCCTCTACTCGGGTCCCCAGACCGTCAAGGTCAGCGATCGCGTCTGGGCCACACCGATCTCGGCGCTATGGGAAGGTCGGTCCCGGCCACATAGAGTCGCGCCCGGCCCCACATGATCTTGCCGCAGTCCTAGCGTCGAGAAGTAACCTCTGGCGACGGTTGACCGGGAGCTAGCGATCGAGCGGTCGGAAGGCGAACTCTATACGCACGGGTACCACGAGGCCATCGTCAGTACCTATGCCCAGCGTACGGCCGAGGAGTGCGCCGCTTTCCTGCTGCCCCACTTGCGGGCCGATGCGGTGGTGCTCGACATGGGTTCGGGGCCGGGGACGATAGCCGCCGGTCTGGCCCGACGGGTGGGGCACGTGATCGGCTTGGACGCTTCCGAGGAGATGGTGGATGCGGGTCGCAGCCTGGCGAAGGACCGAGGGATCCACAATGCGACCTTCCGGCTCGGTTCGGCCTATGACCTCCCCTGGGAAGACGGCCACTTTGACGTCGTCTACGCCCACCAGTTACTCCAGCATCTCGCCGAACCCGTCCGGGCCCTGCGAGAAGCCCGCCGGGTCCTCAAGGCCGGAGGACTGCTCGCGGTACGCGACGCCGACTACGGGACGATGGTGCATTCCCCCATTGATCCGGCTCTCACCCGGTGGCGCGAGTTGTACCACCGTGTGACAGCGGCCAACGGGGGCGAAGCCGACGCAGGACGCTTCCTGCTGTCCTGGGTCATGAGGGCGGGGTTCGCCGACCCGGTCGTGACAACGCGGACCACGACCTACGCCACGCCTGACGAACGCATCGCCTGGGGCGGTCTGTGGGAGGTGCGCGTCATCGAGAGCGACTTCGCCGACCACGCAACCAGGAACGGGTTGGCTACGCGCGCCGAGCTGGTCGAGATATCCGCCGCCTTCCGGCGCTGGACCGGCCGACCGGACGCCTTCTGGGCATTCCTCCATGCCGAGGTACTGGCGGTCAGGCCGTGATCATCGACGGGTGACCTTCCGGACTTTCCTATCCCGTATTCCTGCCGAGCTCTCTCTCGAGATGGTCCAGAAACCCTGCCGGGTCCTTCCGCAGGGAAGCGATCAACTCCCTGTCCATAGCCAGGCGCCAGGTTCCCTCATCGCCCACCAGCACGGCCGGCAGGGACCCGGCCTGGGCCAGCTGTGACTCGGTCGCCATGTCGCGGTGGATCAACTCGATCGGCACGGCGCTCGCCCGGCAGGCTTCGCGCCATGACCGCTTGCCGAAGGCGTTCCAACCGTGGGTCAGGTCGCACAGACCGCAGTCGCTCCGGCCGAGGATCTTGTCCACGGCGTAACGCAGCTCACCCGACACCCCGCCGTCCGCGTTGTAGATTCCTACGACCCGCACCTAGCCACCCTATCCGTTCCAGGTCCGGTCAGAACGCCCACAGGCGAGGAATGAAGATGACGGACAGGATGCAAAAGAGGATGTTGAGCGGCATCCCGGCGCGCAGAAAATCGGTGTACCGGTATCCCCCGGCGTTGTAGATCATGGTGTTGGTCTGGTAGCCGACCGGCGTGGAGAACCCGGTGGAAGCGGCGAACGTAATAGCCATCAGGAACGGCCGGGGATCCACTCCGATTTGCTCCGCGGTGGAGATGGCTATGGGCGCCAGTAGCACCGCCGCCGCCGCGTTGCTCATGGTTTCGGTCATGAGAGCGGCCAGCAAGTAGATGGCTGCCAAGACGGCTACGGGTCCCAGGTCCCCCACCAATCCAACTGCGTGGTCGGCCATGAAGCCCGCCGCTCCGCTGGTGTGCATGGCGATGCCCAAAGGAAGCACCCCGGCCAGAAGGAAGATGACCTGCCAGTTAATGGCGTGGTAGACCTCCTCCGGGCGGAGAACGCGGGTCATCACCAGGGCGACGCAGCCGAGAAGGGCGGCGGCCAGGATCGGGAGAACATTGAAGGCCGCCAGGCCCACCACCGCCACGAGTATCCCGATGGCCAGCGGGGCCTTGCGCCGCAGGACGGAGCCGGGCACTTCGTTGAGAACGATGAAGTCGCTGTTGTGGCGCATTTCCCGTATCGCCGTCTCGTGCGCCTGTACCAGCAAGGCGTCTCCCACTTCGAGTTTGATCGAACTGAGCTTGTCGTTGATGGTCTCGCCCTTGCGCTGCATGGCCAGCACCAGCGCCTTGTAGCGGTTCCGGAAGTCCCGTTCCTTGAGCGTGTGTCCTATCAGTGCCGAACTAGGTGACACCAGGGCCTGGACGAGGCGCAGGTCCTCGGTCTGGAGGGCTTCGTCGCGCAACGTGAAGTCGGCGTCTATCCGCAGCCCCATCGTGCCGCGGAGGCGTATCAAGTCCGGCACGGAGCAGTGCACGAGCAGCACGTCCTCGGGCTGGATGACCCGGCGAAGGGGCGCCCATCCTTCCTCGCCCGCATCGAGCACCCGCAGCACCGTTATGTCATGGTCCTCGCCGAGGCGGCTGTCGAGAACAGACTTGCCCACCAGCGGGGAGTCGCGGCGGACCCTCAACTCCGTCACGTACTCCCCTAGGTGATACGCGGCCGCCAGTTCCCTCACCTGGCGGTCGGGCAACAGCCACCGCCCGAAGACCAAGAAGAAGGCGACCCCCGCTACGAAGAGGATCAGCCCCATCCGGGTGAACTCGAACATGCTGAACGATCCGTACCCGGCCTCCTCGGAGATAGAACTGACCAGGAGATTGGTGGAAGTGCCGATCAGGGTGCACACCCCACCGAACTGGGAGGCGTAGGAGAGAGGTATCAAGAGCTTGGAGGCCGATATCTGCCGACGGTTGGCGAGAAGGGTCACCAAGGGAATGAACACCGCAACCGCAGCCGTGTTGTTCACGAAGGCCGACATGATGGTGATCGTCACCATGATGACCACCAGAGCCGTGTAGTGGTTCCGGCTGAATCGCACCATGAGCCGCCCCACCGCCGCGGTGGCACCGGTCTTCTGCAGTCCGGCGCCCAGGACGAACATGCAGGCCACGGTCAGGGTCGCCGGGTTGCTGAAGCCGGAGACTCCCTCCTGGAGCGTGACCAGACCGAGAGCCAGCAGCACTCCCAGACCCAGCAGGGCCACGATGTCCAGGGGGTACTTCTCGGAGACGAAGAGCACGACGATCCCGACGAGGATGACCACCACCAAGATGCCCTCCACGGTCATGTCAGCCCTTCATTGGAAACAGCGAGGGGAGTCGAAACGGATACATCGACCACCCGGGCTGCTTCGGCATCGTGTTGTAAAGGATCACTGAACCTCGAAGGGTCAAGAGTGGGGATGGGCGCATCCCTCCGACATGCCCATTCAAGCATCGAGAACGCATTTTCCTGGCAAGCTGGCGTAGTTGGATTGTCAGATGCCGGTGGTTACCACCTTGGCCAGGTCGGCGAAGACTCCGGCGAACTCGAAGGGGAGGATGCCGGCCACCACCACGAAGATCGCTGAGATACCTAGGGCCAGGGTGAGGGAGCCACTCAGCGGGCCGGTGGCCTCGGCCATGTGGGTGGCGCCTTCGGGGACGGGGTCCATCCACATGGTCTTGGCGATCCGGGCGTAGTAGACCAGGGCGATCACCGCGTTAACCGCCGCTATCACCGCCAGGGTGGTGGCCCAGGCGTTGCCGGGGCGCAGGATCGAGAGGAACATGGCGAACTTGGCGTACCAGCCGGCCAAAGGCGGGATGCCGGCCAGCGAGAAGAAGAACATGGCGCCCAACACGGCGAGGCGGGGGGCGTAGCGCCACATCCCGGCCCAGTCGTCGATCATGGTGCTGCCGGTCCGGCGGGCCCCTGCTATCACCACCCCGAAGGCCCCCAGATTCATGAAGGCGTAGATGATCACGTAGACGATGGTCGCCGACGCCGCCTCCTGGATCACCGCCGCATCGTTGCTCGCTGCCGCGGCTGCGAACGGCACCAGGATGAAGCCCCCTTGGGCAATCGAGGAGTACGCCAGCATGCGTACTACGTTGTCCTGGCGCAGAGCGGTCAGGTTGCCCAGCGTCATCGACAGCGCCGCCAGCACCCAGAGGGCAGGGCCCCATATCTCGGTGACCGACGGCAGGGCCTTGTAGCAGAGCAGCAACAACCCTACGAAGCCGGCCGCCTTCGAGCCCACCGACAGGTAGGCGGTGACGGGCGTGGGGGCGCCTTCGTAGGTGTCCGGCGCCCAGAAATGGAAGGGCACCGCCGTCACCTTGAAGCCGAAGCCCACCAGGGTGAAGAGCACCGCCAGCCGGAAGGCCCCGCTGTCGAGCAGGTCGGCTCCGGCCTCCCGGATGCCCTCGAAGGTGACCGAGCCGGTCAGTCCGTACAGGAAGGACATGCCGTACAGCAGGATGGCGGTGGACAGCACCCCGAGAATGAAGAACTTCAGTGAAGCCTCGTTGGATTTGGCGCTGCCCTTTCGCCATCCGGCCAGCAGGAACAGGGGTCCGGTGACCAGCTCGAGGCCGACGAACAGGGTGATCAGATCTCTGGACGATGCCATCACCAGCGAGCCCAGGATCGAGGTGAGCATCAGCAGGTAGTACTCACCCTGGTAGTAGCGATCGCTCTCGATGTAGGACACCGACATCAGCAGCACCAGGTAGCCGCCCACGATGAATACCGCCTTGAGGACCAGGGAGAACCCGTCCACCACGTACGCTCCGCCCAGCATCGACCTCGTCTCGGGACCGTCGCCGAACGCCAGCGTCAGGAGCGGCACCGCCGCCACCGCCAGGCCCAGCACCCCGGCGAAGGCGGTCCAGTACTTGCGGGGACGCGACAGCACCACGTCGAGCGTGAGCACCACCAGGATGGTGGCGGCTACGACCAGCTCAGGCGCGAGCGCGTGGTAGTCGAGGTCCATCCATCAGCCCCCGAAGGCGTTCCGGGCCAGGTTGACCACCGCATCGGTGGTGGCCCCCAGGACGATCCGCGGGTAGACGCCGATGGCCACTATGGCCACGATCAGGGGCGCCCAGGCCAGCCACTCGGTGGGCTCGACATCGTGAAATTCGTGGTCGGACCACTCGGCCTTGGGCTCGCCCAGGTTGACCCGCTGGAGCATCCACAGCATGTACCCGGCGGTGAGGACCGTTCCGATGGCGCCGATCACCATGTAGGTCTGGAACTGGCTGAGGCTCAGTCCGGCCAGGGGACGGTAGGCGCCCAGGAGCGACATGAACTCGCCCCAGAAGCCGGCCAGGCCGGGCAATCCCAGCGAGGCCATGGCGGTGAAGGCGAGGATGCCCCCCATCCAGGGCATGAGCTTCTGGTTGCCTCCGAGGCGGGCGATCTCACGGGTGTGGTAGCGGTGATGCATCGAGCCGGCCAGGAAGAAGAGCAGGCCGGTGATCAGGCCGTGGGCGACCATGCCGATCAGCGAGGCGTTGAATCCCACATCGGTCATGGTGGCGATGCCCAGCATGACGAAACCCATGTGTCCGACCGAGGAGAAGGCGATCAGGCGCTTGATGTCGGTCTGGGCCAGGCAGGCCAGGGATCCGTAGATGATGCCGATCACTGCCAGCAGGCCGATGAAGGGGGCCCATTCCCGGGCCATGTCGGGGAGGATCGGGATGCTGATCCGCAGGAAGGCGTAGGAACCGAGCTTCAGCAGGATCGCCGCCAGGAGCACAGAGCCGACAGTGGGCGCGGCCGTGTGGGCGTCGGGGAGCCAGGTGTGGAACGGCCACATGGGCACCTTCACCGCGAAGCCCAGGAACATGGCCCCGAACACCAGGAACGCGAACGTGCCGCTCCCGAAGGCGTTCTGCGAGCCGAGCGCGATCAGGGTCGGGATGTCGAACGTGTTGTGCCCGAGGAAGTCGCCCGAACGGAAGTAGAGGGCGAGGAAGCCCAGCAGCATGAAGGCCGAGCCGAACAGGGTGAAGATGAAGAACTTGATGGCTGCGTAGAGCCGCATCGTCACCGTCCTGCCCAACACCGGGATGTGCCGCTTGGCGCTGTCGCCCCAGATTCCGATCATGAAGTACATGGGCAGGAGGACCAGTTCGAAGAAGATGAAGAAGAGCACCAGATCGAGCGCCACGAACGTCCCGTTCATGCCGGTGGCCAGGAGCAGCATCAGCGCCAGGAAACCCCGGACGTTGCGGGGCTCCTCCCAGTGATCCCACGAGTAGATGACCGCCAGCACGGTCACCACCGCCGACAGGACCAGGAGCGGCAGGCTGATGCCGTCTACCCCGACGTGATACCGGGCGCCGATGGCCGGGATCCAGCTCTCGGAGACTTCGAACTGGAACTTCTCCGATGCCCCGTACCTGAAGTTGGCGGCCACCGCAACGGCCAGCACCGCGGTCAGGCCGGTCGTGACCAGGGCGAGCCACTTCTGGGCGTCCTCCCGGGCTTTGGGTATGGCGAACAGGGCCAGCGCGCCCACTGCGGGCAAGAACACGATGAGGCTGAGCCCCGCGGATTCGAACCAGGCCATCTCGCTTGTCCTTCCTCTGTCTTCTCTCGGGTTTCCTTGTCGGATGCGTGTTCTAGGTGACCAGCACGAACGCCACCACCAGCAGCAGGGCGCCCCCCACGAAGGCCCCGGCGTACTGCTGCACCTTGCCGCTCTGGAGGAGCCGGAGCTTCCCGCCCGCTCCCCTCGTCCCGCCCGCCGCGGCGTTGAGCAGCAGGTCGATGCCCTGCTGGTCCAGGCGACCGTAGACCAGCCCGCCCAACCAGGCGGTGCCAGCCCCGGCGCCGTTGATGATGGCGTCTATGACGTAGCCATTGACCCAATCGACGGCCCGGGCCAGAGGGCCCTTGATCGGGTTCACGACGCCCTTCATGTAAAGGTCGTCGAGGTAGTACTTCCGGTGGAGGAGCGGGTAGAGCACCGGAACCTGGAGCCGGTCCCGGGCCTGCTGGGTGTCCGCGTCCGGAGCGAACAACCGCCAGCCCACGGCGATGCCGACCAGGGCGGCGATCAGACCGTAGGCGGCGAGATCCCACTCGATCGCCTTGGGGTGGTAGTCGCCCATCGGGACGATGCGGGCGCCCACCCAGTCGGTGAAGTTACGAATCGGACCCCACGACACTCCGGGGATGTTTAGCAGACCGGCGATCACGCTGGGGACCGCCAGGGCCACCAGCGGGGCGGTCATTACGCGGGGGGACTCGTGCGGATGGCCCTGGCCCTTGTAGGTGCCGAAGAAGGTGAGGACGACGGCCCGGGTCATGTAGAAGGCAGTGACGAACGCTCCCAGGATGGCCACCCACATGAACGCCGTGTACCCCTCGTGGCCGAGGGTGGCGAGGATCTCGTCCTTCGACCAGAAGCCCGCCAGCGGGATCACCCCCGCCAGCGAGAGGGAACCCACCACGAACGTCCAGAAGGTGACCGGCATCTCCTTGCGCAGGCCACCCATGTCGCTCATGTTGTTGGAGTGGACCGCGTGGATCACGGAGCCGGCCCCCAAGAACAGGAGGGCTTTGAAGAACGCGTGGGTGAAGAGGTGGAAGAGGCCGGCCGTGTACCCGCCCACCGCTACGGCCGCCATCATGTAGCCCAACTGGGAGACCGTGGAGTAGGCCAGCACCCGCTTCAGGTCGTCGGCCACCAGTGCCAGGAAGCCGAGGACGAACAGGGTGATCACCGCGATGGTCACCATCCACGGACGTGCCGCCGTCGCCATCTGCTGGTAGAGGGGGAAGGTCCGGGCCATCAGGTAGATGCCGGCGGTGACCATGGTGGCGGCGTGCATGAGGGCGGACACCGGGGTGGGACCGGCCATGGCGTCCGGGAGCCACACGTGCAGGGGGAACTGGGCGGACTTGCCCATCGCCCCGAAGAACAGCAGCAGGGCGCCCGCCACGGCCACCCCTTCCAGGGCGCCGTCGTGTATATCGGCGGCCACGCTGAGGGTCGAGAAGCGGAAGCTGCCCAGCGTGGGCGCCAGGAGGATCGTCCCGAGGATCAGGCCCACGTCGGCCACCTTGTTGGTCATGAATGCCTTGACCGCCGCGTCGGTGTTCTCCTTCTGCTCCCAGTAATGGCCTATCAGCAGGTAGCTGGCCAGGCCGACCCCTTCCCAGCCGATGATCAGCTGGATCAGGTTGGGCGCCCCCACCAGCACCAGCATGGAACCGGCGAACAGCGACAGGGAGGCGAAGAACCACGGCACCCGGACGTCGCCCTTCATGTAGCCGTGGGCGTAGACGAAGACCAGGAAGCCCACGAAGGCCACCACCCAGTACATCATGATGGACAGGCCGTCCACCACGAACCCCAGCTCGAAGGCCAGGTTCTTGTCGGTGATCCCCAGGGTGCCGATCTCGGCGATGGTCAGGTTGACCTCGCGATAGATGCCGCCGGCCATATTCTGGACGAACAGCACGCTGGCCCACAGCAGGTTGACGCCCATGGCGCCGATGGCCAGCTCGGCGCCGAGCCCCTTCATGCGCTTGCCCACCACGATGATGGCCAGGAAGGCCACGAAGGGGAGCGCCAGCATGATCCAGGCGGTCTCCGCGAAGAACCCGCCGGACGACAGGTCGCCGGCTGCGCCGTCCCCGGCGGCCAGGATCAGGGTTGCCGAGGCCACCGCGCTCACCATCGCATTAGATCCAGCTCGTCGATGTTGCCCGATGCGCGGTTGCGGAACACCATGAGGATGATGGCCAGGCCGATCCCGACCTCCGCGGCGGCGATGGTGATCACGAAGATGGCGAATATCTGGCCGTGGGCGGCGGCGGTGTTCCAGAAGGCCTCGAAGGCGATCAGGTTGATGTTCACGGCCGCGAGCATGAGCTCGACCGCCAGGAGCACCGTCACCGCGTTGCGGCGTGACAGCAGGCCGTACACCCCGATGGAGAACAGGAGCGCTCCCAGGATCAGGAACTGGGTCAGGACCATGCCGAACTCCGCCGGATCGGGGTCATACGCGGGCCCCCTCCTCCTCCTCGGCCGGGGTGAGGTCCTTGCGGGCCAGAGTGATCCCGCCGATCAGGGCGGCCAGCAGGACGAAGCCGACCGCTTCGAACGGGATCAGGTAGCGGTTGATGAACCCTTCGCCCAGGATCCCGGTGGGGGTGGCCCGGCCCACCGCGGGGAGCGGGTCCCCGAAGCCGCCTATCTGCTGGGTGACTCCGTTGATCAGCCAGAAGGTAACCGCGAACACCCCGAGAGCGGCGGCCGCGGCCGGCCACCTGGTGTCGTGGCTGAGGTTGGTCTCCCGCCCGATCGGAGCTCGGGTAATCATGATGCCGAACAGGAAGAGCACCACCACCGCCCCTATGTAGACCAGGACCAGCACCCAGGCCACGAACTCGGCCGACAGAAGGATGAACAACCCGGCCGAGGCGGCCAGAGCCAGGACCAGGAACAGGGCGGCGTGGACAACGTTGCGGCTGGTCACAACCCGCAGCGCCGCTACCACCATGGGGATCGCCATGGCCAGGAAAGCCCAGTTGACGGGTTCGGCGATCCAATCGGAGAAGGTCATCCCACCCGTCCTACCGGTCGGCCGTCACAGCGGTCACGATTGGGCTCCCAGGCCCTTGGGCACCGTCTCCATCCAGTCCTGGAGGCGATCCATGTCATGCATCATCGGCCCCATGCCGTACTCCGAGTACTCGTACTCGGGGGTCCAGAACAGTGCGTCGAAGGGACAGACCTCCACGCAGATACCGCAGTACATGCAGAGGGCGTAGTCGATGTCGAAGCGGTCCAGGGTGGCCCGGGCCCGGGGCCTCCCGCCGGGACGGGTCGGTGGCTTGATCTCCTTGTGGCCCTCTATGTAGATACACCAGTCGGGACAGGACCGGGCGCACAGCATGCACACCGTGCAGGCTTCCTGATCAAGGGCGATGACCCCCCGCGCTCGGGGAACAGGGGTCTCCTTGACCTTGGGATAGTTGACCGTGGACCGCAGTCCAACCCTTCCTCCGGACAGGTTGAAGGCCCAGGTCCGGAGCATGGTGGTGAAGGTGACCCGCATGCCGGTCAGCATGCCGAGCCTGGGCAGCTTGGTGAGGGAGCTCAGTTGGGGGAGTTTCATCTATATCACTACCTTCAGTACGGCGGTCACGATGATGTTCAGGATCGAGATCGGAATCAACCACTTCCAGGCCAGAGTCTGGAGCTGATCCTCCCGCAGCCTGGGGAGGGTCCACCGCAACCAGATCATCAGGAAGACGAGGACTCCGACCTTGGCGAACAGGATGATCGGCGACAGCAGGGTCTCGGGGTTGATCCCCCACAAACCGTAACCACCCAGGAACAGGGTGGCGGCGATCACCGACATCGAGAACATGTTTGCGAACTCGGCCAGGAAGAAGAACAGGAAGCGGAACCCCGAGTACTCGGTGACGTAGCCCATCACCAGCTCCGATTCGGCGATCGGCATGTCGAACGGGAGACGGGTCAGCTCCGCGAGCGTTGCGATCATGAAGATCGCGAATCCGATGAACTGGGTCAGAGCGAACGGCCAACCCTGGGCCACCTGCGCCGACACGATGCCTTGCATCGACATCGTTCCCGCCTGGATCACCACCCCGACCGTGGCGAGCACTAGCGGCAGCTCGTAGGCGATCAACTGGCCGGCGGCCCGGAGTCCTCCGATCATCGAGTACTTGTTGGCCGACGACCATCCGGCCATGAGCACGCCGATGGTGCTCACCGACGAGATGGCCAGGGCGTAGAAGATGCCGACCTCCAGGTCGCGCACGATCCCGTACCGGGAGGAAGGGTGGAGAGGGACGATCACCAGCAACGCCATCGTCCCCAGCATCACCAGGGCGGGCGCCCACTTGAAGACCGGGCGATCCGCCTTCTCGGGGATGATGTCCTCTTTCTGGATGAACTTCACCCCGTCGGCTATCAGCTGGGCCCAACCGAACCGCCCGCCGGCGAAGTAGGGGCCCACCCGGCTCTGCATGTGGGCGGAGAGCTTCATCTCCGCGTAACCGATCACCATCCCGATCACCGGTACCACCGCCGCCGCTACCGCCAGCTTGATGGCCAGCAACCACCAGAAGGTCAGCTCCAGGCTCATCGGTCGACATCTCCGAGCACGAAGTCCAGCGATCCCATGATGGCGATGAAGTCGGGGACCAGGGCCTCCTCCAGGATCCAGGGCAGGATCGAGAGGTTGGAGAACGAGGCGGACCGGATCTTGAGGCGGTAGGGCCCCAAACCACCGAGGGACACCAGGTGATAGCCCATCTCGCCCTTCGGGTTCTCGGCCCGCACGTAGGTCTCGCCGGCCGGAACCTTGATGATGCGGGGCACCTTCGCCTGGAGCGGGCTGGACGGCAGGCCGTCGATGGCCTGGGTGATGATGCGGGCCGATTGACGGATCTCCTCGAGGCGCACCCACCACCGGTCCCAGCAGTCACCATTCCGACCGACGGGGACGTCGAAGTCGAATTCGGCGTACGGCAGGTAGTCCGACACCGTTCTCAGGTCGAACCCGGCGCCAGAAGCCCGCAGGTTTGGCCCGGAGACCCCGTAGGAAGCCCCGACATCGACCGGCAGGACCCCGACATTCTTGGTGCGGGCCAGGAACACCTCGTTGCCCGCCACCAGGTTCTCGATCTCTTCGCAGGTGGCGAGCACCTTCGTCATGGCATCCCTGGTCTCGGCCAGGAAGCCGGAAGGTATGTCCATACCGGCCTTTTTGGTGGTCGGCCCTGCCGCGTAGACGGGCTTGACCCCCCCGATACGGTTGAAGTTGGGGTGGAAGCGGCCTCCCGTGACCGACTCCAGCAGGTCCAGCACCCTCTCCCGTTCCCGGAGGGCGAAGAAGAGCGGCGTGGCGGCGCCCAGCTCCAGCGGGTAGGAGGCCATGAACACCAGATGGGACGAAATCCGCGCCATCTCGGTCAATACCAGCCTGATCCATTGCGCCCGGGGCGGGGCCTCCACACCCATCAGGCGCTCGGCAGCCACCACGAACGGGACCTCGTTGGCGAACCCCGAGACCCAGTCGATCCGGTTGATGATGGTGATTATCTGGGGGTAGGTGCGAACCTCCGACAGCTTCTCGTAACCCCTGTGCATGTACCCGATGACCGGGCGGACGTTGGTGGCCCGCTCACCATCGACCGTCGCTATGAGGCGTAGCACGCCGTGCGTGGAGGGATGCTGGGGGCCGATGTTGAGGGTCATGCCCTCGGTCTCCAGCTCTACGGAGACGGCCGCCTCCGATAGGTGATGAGCGAACGTGCCTTCCATCAGTGGTCTGCCTGTGAAATGGCGTCGTGATATGCGCCGCCAGGGGCGTTCCTCGCAAGGCCCGCTGACGAAGGCGTACCCGCAGCGGTACGTTGAGGAGGCGAAACGCAGCGAGGGGCGTCGCTGGCAAGCAGAGCGCGGCGGTCGTCTTGCAGGTAGACCACTAAGCGCCTGGGTTCTCGGTTGAAGGGCTGCTGCCGTTCTCGGGCATGTCCTCGACATCGACCTTGCCCGGCCATGGCTTCACCTCCCGGCTCAGCAACGGGAAGTCCTTGCGGAGCGGGTGGCCCTCGAACGAGTCGGGCAGGTAGAGCTTGGTAAGATCCGGATGGCCCACGAAGTCGATGCCGAACATCTCGGCGGCCTCCCGCTCGTGCCAGTTGGCGCCCGGATAGACATCGGCCACGCTCGCGATGGATGGGGAGTCATGGTCGAGGTCGGTCGAGATTATGGCCAGGTTGCCGTCCGACAGGTTGGAGACCGCGCATAGCAGTTCGTAGCGCTCCTCCACCGGTTCGTCGGGCTCATCCCCCACCGCCACCTCGTTCGTCCAATCGATGGCCGACAACCAGGACAGGAACACCAGACCCAGGTCACCGGAGGTGACGGTCAGGGCCTCCTTCCAGGCTGAGGATGCCACCCGCACCTTGACGGTTCCATGGGACACCTCGGCCCGGCCGCCCACCGCTCCGGCCACCCGATCGGCGAACTCGTCGAGCGCCGCGGCTGCCTCGGAGACGCTGTTCTCAGACGGGCTGGCGGTCACGCTGCTTCCACTTGTCGCGCACGTCCTCGTTCTTGATCTTCTCCTGCAGCAGGACGATCCCGTCCATCAGGGCCTCCGGCCGGGGCGGGCATCCGGGCACGTATACATCCACCGGAATGATCTGATCCACCCCCTTGGTGACCGAGTAGGAATCCCAGTAGGGACCGCCACAGTTGGAGCAGGAGCCCATCGATATCACGTACTTGGGCTCGGGCATCTGCTCGTAGAGGCGCTTGATAGCCGGGGCCATCTTGTCGGTCACGGTTCCCGCCACCACCATCAGGTCGGCCTGCCGCGGCGAGGCCGGCAACGGGATGATCCCGAAGCGCATGAAGTCGTAGCGTGGTCCGGAGGCGGCCATCATCTCGATGGCGCAGCAGGCCAGGCCGAACTGGAACAGCCAGAGCGAGTAGCGGCGGGACCAGTTGAGCAACCAGGAAACCGGTTTCAGGCCCCCGAAGCGATCGGCGACTATTCCCACCGGAGCACCCCTTTGCGCACCGCGTACAGGAGCCCTTCGAGGAGGGTCAGGATGAAGACGATGATGGCTATCGCCCCCGGCAGGCCGAGCTCCTCGGCCTTGATCGCCCACGGGAAGATGAAGACCGCCTCCACATCGAACAGCACGAACAGCAGTCCGAAGATGTAGTAGCGGATGAAGGTCTGGTTCCAGCCCTCCCCGACCGCGTCGACGCCGCACTCGTAGGTGGAGACCTTCTCGCGGGTGGGGTTGGAGGGCCGCACCAGATAGGTGATACCCAGAGTGAGGGCCACCAGCAGGACTCCGAATGCGGCAAAGGCAGCCACCGCGACGTAGTCCTGGAAGTATTCGCTCACGGTCGTTCCACCCGTCGCCTTGGTCGCCCTATTCCCGGCTGTTCGAGTCCGGTTCCGCCCCGCTCAGCCGGTCGGCGCTGGGACCGCGGTCGCCGGCGGCTCGAACCCTGGCGAGTATAGGGACCAACCTGGGTTCGGATTGAATCCACACCACCCAGGATGCGTCCCTCCTGAGCGGGCCGGTAGCGGCCCCTGGATGCGCCCGACGAGGCGGGCGCGCTTGCGGGCCTCTCATCCGGGTGACCAGAGAACGGCTAGCGTTCGGGGGTGACCGAGACCGCGCTGCTCCGGATCCCGGACTACTCGGGAGGATCCCTGCCCAACCTCGTCGCCGAGCTGGAATGGCGGCTGACCGGGTCGGCACCCTTCGATCGACTCCATGCCCACTTGTCCGACCGGATCCCTGAAGCGGCCAGCCACGTGCTGCTCATGATCGACGGGCTCGGCGCCCACCAACTCGACCACCCTGGGGCCTCGTCCCTGCTGGCGGCCCGGAAGGGGACGCTGGACGCCCCCTTCCCCACCACCACCACGGTCAGCCTCGCCACCGTGGCAAGCGGGCTTCCTCCGAGCCGGCACGGCGTGATCGGACACTTCATGCTGCTGGACGGCCACCCCTATCCGGTCAACGTGCTCCGGTGGGTGGACAGCACCGGCGACCCCGTCCCCGTCCGGCGCCACATCGTTCCGAGCCCCAACCTGTGGGAACGGCTGGCAGCCGCAGGCATCGAGCCCGTGACCGTGCAACCGCGTGGCTATTCGAATAGTCCCCTTACCCGCCTCCTGTACCGGGGTTGCCGCTTCGAAGGGGTCGACGGCATGTTTGACTTCGTCCAGGCGGTCGTGGACCTGGCCCGGGTTCCCGAGCGTTTGGTTTTCGCCTACCTTCCCGACGTGGACATCTCGGCCCACGTGCACGGGTTCGGGAGCGAGGCCTACGCAGACGCCCTCTCGCGGGCAGCCCACGCCTGGGAGCGCATTTCCGCCCTGCTTCCTCCCCATGTCGGAATGGTGGGAACGGCGGATCATGGGCTGGTCTCCATCCGCAACGCCGGCAAGCACCGGATCCGGAGGAGGCACCACCCTGACCTGGTGCTCTATGGCGACCCTCGCTCCCTTTACGTCCGAGGCCCGGCCGAGCGGATCGCAGCGCTGGGAGCGGAGGTTCCGGCGACCTGGCACCCGTTGGGGCGCATCGAGTCCTGGTGGGGACCGCCTGGTGATCCGGCGGAGGATACGGCCCGGCAGGGGAGGCCGGACGGGGCCTTCCTGGCCGACGCCGGCCGGGTGCTGCTTCCCGGCCACATGGACCGGCGCATGGTGGGGTATCACGGCGGCCTGGACGCCCGCGAGGTCGGGATCCCCCTGCTGGTTGCCGCGTAAGGCGCCGGGTTTAGCCGGTGCAGATGGGTTCGAAGCGCATGTCCTGATCCGACACCTGCTGGAGGGCCATGTCCAGGCCCTGCACGGTGCGGGAACGGTTGCCGCCCCCGTCGTGCATGAGAATGATCCCGCCATCGACGGCACCCGCCACGATCCGTTCGGCGATCGTTTCCGCCGTCAGGTCGAGCCAGTCGTTGGCGCTGGCGCTCCACATGATCACGTCCAGACCGTGCTCCTCCGCTCTCTGCCGAGCCAGATCGTCTAGCGCCCCGTAGGGAGGGCGCAGGCAGGCGGTGGCGTTGGCGCCGAGGATTTCCTGGGTCCGCTGGATAGTCCGGTCTATGGCTTCGCCGGATAGCTTCGCCAGGTTCTCGTGGTTCCACGTGTGGTTGGCCACCGTGTGGCCCTCGAGCAGGATCCTGTTGAGCAGGTCGGGAAAACGCTCGACCATCGTCCCGACCACGAAGAAGGTGGCGCGTGCCCCGTAGCGCCGCAGCAGGTCGAGCACCTCAGCTGTATGCACCGGATGGGGGCCGTCGTCGAAGGTCAGGTAGACCACCGGACCGGTGGGCACCGGACCGAGGTCGAGGGAGCGGACCGTGGCGGTGATCTCGTAGTCGGCCGGCTGCTCGGCGCTAGAGACCACCTCCAGCAGCCAGGGCGCGTCCGCCGGCAGGACGAGAGATGCTCGTCGCGGCCGCTCTCCCGGTAGGTCGGCCACGTCCTCACCCAGCCCGGCGTCCAGCCACACGCCGGCGGGCGTCCCGAGCGTGAATGTGTAGTGGACGTCCGCCAGCGCTTCGATCACGTAAACCTGGCGGTCCCCGGGCGCGACCGTACCGGGGATGGTGATCAGGTTCTCACCGGGCGGGAACTCGATGATCTGACCAACCGGTACCGGATCCTCGGGCTCGGGAATGTCCCCGGGCGCTGGTGCGGGCGGGTCCTCGACAACCGGCTCGGGTCCCTCCGGTGTTCCCTCCACCTCCTTGTCGGCATCGGGTTCCGCAGGCGCAGCCAGGTCGCCGGCGGCGGTCTCGGTCTCCGGCTCGACCACCTCTGGCGCCCCCTCGACGAGCGGCTCGGGTGCGGGCGGGGGTTCCTCCGCCCCGCTCGGTTCACCGGCGGCCGGAGCAGTGGTACTGGACGGCGAAGAGACCGTCGGGGCAGGTTCGGGGTCAGTAGGCCGAGTGGACGGAACAGCCGGTTCGGAAGGAGGTGGAGTGTCCGGTACCGGCGCCGGCGAGGCCGTGGTCGAGCACCCTGCAACCAATCCGGCCAGCACCAGGCCGATCGCTACCCATCGCGCCCGCCCCCTGCTGCGCTTCATGGCTCGATGAGCACCTTGCCGGTGGTGGCACGCCCTTCGATCGCTCGATGGGCGTCCGCGGCCGATGCGAGCGGGAACCGCGCCCCGATCCTTACGTCCATCCCACCGGCCACCCAGGCGAACAGGTCCTCGCTCCGGGACAGCAGGGCCCGGCGGTTAGCGACATGATGGAACAGGGTCGGCCGGGTGAAGAAGATCGAACCGTTGGCGGTGAGATCCAGCGGGTCGATGGGATCCACGGCTCCGGAGGCGTTACCGAACGCCACCATCAGCCCGAACGGACGGAGCAGGCCCAGGCCGGCCGGAACCGTCGCCTTCCCGACGCCGTCGTAGACAACGTCCAGCGGCCTGGAGCCTCCTATCTCCTCCACCCGCTTAGCGAAGTCCTCCTGGGTGTACACGATCACATGATCGGCGCCCGCCGCCCTCGACAACTCGGCCTTGGCCTCGGTTCCCACCGTCGTGTAGACGGTGGCGCCGAGCCGCTTGGCGATCTGGGTGAGCAGCAACCCGACCCCACCGGCGCCCGCATGGATCAGGCAGGCCGAACCCGGCTCCAGGGGGTAGGTGTCAACAGCCAGGTAGTGGGCGGTTAGACCTTGAACCATAAGCGCCGCCGCCTGGCCCGCTGATATGCCGTCGGGAACCGGAACCAGCTGATGGGCAGGCACGCTGGCTCGTTCCGCGTACGCACCTGCGACGGTTCCCCACGCCACCCGGTCTCCCACCACCACCTCGGTAACGCCCCGGCCGACCGACGCAACCGTACCGGCGGCTTCGAGACCGGGAGTGAAAGGAAGCTCTACGGGATAGAGGCCGCTGCGGTGGTACGTGTCGATGAAGTTCAACCCGGCCGCAGCCACCTCGACGACCGCCTCGCCCGGGCCTGGTACCGGGTCGTCGGTTTCCTGAAACTCCAGAACCTCGGGACCGCCCAGCTCGGTTATCACGATGGCCCGCATCAGCGCTTCCCTCCCCTGGCTCCGGTTGGCCACAAACGGTAGTCATGGGCTCGGCCCCGGCGCGGTAGGAGCCTTGGGTCAGAGGCGGTCCACCGCCTGGCGAAGGGCGGAATCGAAACGCCCGGCCACCGCTTCCCACGAGAAGTGCTGCTCGGCGCGGGCGCGGGCCGCCGGCCCCATCTCCAGACGCTGCTCGAGGGCCAATCCGACCGCCTCGGCGATCTGGCCGGTCGTGGCGGCCACGTAACCGGTCACCCCCGGCACCACCGTCTCGGGAGCTCCGCCCGACATACCGGCGACCACCGGGATGCCTGAGGCCGAGGCCTCCAGGTAGACGATGCCCAGGCCTTCGATCTCCAGGCCGAGCCACCGGGACCGGGCCGGCATCACGAACACGTCACACGACCGGTAGAGATCGGGAAGCTCCTCCCAGGCGGCATCGGTGACGACCTCGACCGGGACCGTGGCCCGCGCGGCGCGGCTGCGGATCCGGCCTTCCAGCCGGCCCTGCCCGGCCAGAAGCACCGACACGGGAGTACCGGCGGCGCTGAGTCGCTCGGCTGCCGCCAGCACCCGCAGATGCCCCTTGCGAGGCACCAGACGCGAGATGCACCCGATCACAGGCCGGTCACGGCCCGACGTGGATGCCCCTGGACGGAAGGTGTCCAGATCCACTCCCGCCCCCAGCACCGTGGTCCGGGCGGCGCCCATCCGCTCCACCCGGCGCGCCGTGTAGCGGGAGACCGTCAGGACCAGTGCGGCACGGCGAAAGGTCCGGCCTAGAAGGTGCCGGAGGCCCGGGACGGCTCCCGGCAGGGTCACCTCCGCACCGTGTGCCATGACCACGTAGGGAAGCTCGCACGTCCGGCTGAGGCGAGGACCGAGCTGGGCGAGCGGATGGGGCGCGCCGAACAGCAGGACGTCGGGCTCGAACTCCCGGATCCTCCGGCTGATCCAGTCTCGCACGCGAGGGGTGGGCCACATGAAACCCCATCCCGACCGGACCACGTGGGGTTCCTCGGACGCCTCCGGGTCGGCCGGGGCAAGCACCCGGATGCGGGCCGAGGAGTGCCTGACCAGATTGGACAGGTACTGCTGGATCCCTCCCGGCCGGGGCGGATAGTCGTTGGTGATGAGCAGCACCCGCATCGAGCCCGACGCTACCCGCCGACACCCGAGCCGCCGTTAGGAGGATCAGCCCATCCCGATGGCCGGAGGCGGAGATGTGATTCCATAGCCCATGCGCCGGAGTTGGGCCACCGCCGCTTCGGTGTGTTGACGCACAGTGGCCTGAGCCTGGTTCCGCTCCCACTCACTGAGTGACCCCTCGACGATCCCGGCCCATCCCTCCTGCCAGTCCACAAACAACTCCTCACGATCCAAGAACTTCAAGAACTCCTCGACAGTGGGCCTGAAACGCCGCCCTCCCACGGGGAAGTGCATTTCGGACAGTCGCGGCGGAGGCAGCCCGGCAGTCCCGTATATCCACCCGAACTCCAGAGACTCGGCATGCACATGCACGTGGGCCGGGGACTTGTTGTATGCGTCCCGGTCGTACTCGACTCAAAAAACCGGACGCGGTTTCCGGCGCGGAACTGGTCGTACCCACAATCCATAGGCCGAGTGCTGGACCGCAAGGAATTCCAACTCTTCGTCTAGCGCTACGCGAAACTCGATCTTCAACATCAGACGCTCTTGACCCGCGTCGCGAGCACGGGCGAGCGGGATGAAGGCGAACCCGGATCGCTCGGCATCGAACGGCATCGGTCCGATACGGAGTTGGTGCGCTTTGCTCGTTTGACGATACCGAACTCAGGCGCACCGGCGACACACCCTCCAATCAGGCTGCTCAGGCGGCTGGCGAACTCATCGGACTTCGCTTGGAGGCTCATTCACGCTTGTCCGGAAGGTCCTCTTCGGTGAGAATGTCCCCCCAGATAAGCCACAGGTCCCGCAGAGACGGGTCGTCGAGGAGACCTTCCCTGCCAAGCTCGTAGAACCCGCGCAGACCGAGCCCGACCTCGCCGGCGGCCCTTTCGAGCATTCCGATGACTTCTTCCCTCGCGACGGTAATGGTCACGCTTGTGCTCCTCTTCGGATGCCTCCGAGTGTAGCTTTAGCGTATGACAAAACTAAGTGGCTTGTTTCGGCGGATGTGACGCAGGCCGCTGCCCGAGAGGTGCTCGCTGCTAGCCCGGAAGGCGGCCTAAGGGGATCTGCGCTACCTTTGCTCACCATTGCAACCGGTTGTTTTCGGGACAAGTGCGGGAGGCAAAGATCGCCCCAATGATCCCTATTGTGAAACCGGGAGAACGTGCGAGGTGCTAGGCGCGGCGCCGGTGGGATCAGGGACCCTGAGGTCATGTGCCTTGGTCAGCAGGCGGTACAACCGGACTCCCGGCTCACCGAGTCCCTACGTTGCCGGAGGAATCGAACAAGGAGGCCGAAGATGTGGTTGACCGATGCTCGGGTGGTGGATGTCGTCACCGGCGAGATACGGGACGGGGTCAGCGTCGAGATCTCGGACGGCCGGATCGGCGCCATCAGCAAGCAACCGGGTGCCGGCGAGCGACTAGGCCTGGATGGCCGTTACCTGGTGCCGGGGCTGATCTCGGTGCACACCCACCTGTCCGTGGTGTACCCGTTCTCCGACACCGATGAGAACGAGAACCCCGGGCTGACCGTGATGCGGGCCTACGGGCGGGCACAGGATGCGCTCCGGGCGGGAATCACCACCATCCGCTGTGTCCACGAGCTGAACCGGGCCGACCTGCTGCTCGCCGAGGCCGCCAGGGCGGGATGGGCCGACGTGCCACGGATCGTGGGGGCCGGTCGGGCGATCTCCGTTCCCGGAGGGCACGGCGTAGGGCAGGGCAGCGTGATTGCCGACGGACCTGAAGCCTTCCGGGAGGCGGCACTCGCCGAGCTGGACGCCGGCTGCGCCCACATCAAGGTGTTCATCACGGGCGGGATCGCCAACTTGGGGGAGACCTTCGACAAGCCGCAGATGAACCAGGCCGAGATGCAGGCCACCGTCGACGCCGCTTCCGCCCATGACACCTACGTGGTGGCTCACGCCGCGTCGTCGCTGGCGATCAACTGGGCGCTGGACGCCGGCATCCGATCGTTCGAGCACGCCTACGACCTCGATGCGGACACCGCCGGCCGGATGGCAACGGAGGGTGTGTTCCTCACCCCCACACTGTGCGTGACCAGCTCGCAGGAATGGATGCGCTGGAAGGGGTTCGAGGAGTTCCAGATCGAGACCTCCCTGGAGGTACATCCCACCCACCTGGCAAGCATCCGCCGTGCCGTGGCCGCGGGGGTGACCATGGTCAACGGGACCGATTACCCGCCGGGCGACCCCATCGGCGGCACCAGCGTGGCGGTGTACGAGATGGGGCTCATGGAGGGAGCCGGGCTGCGCCCGCAGTTGGCCCTCGCCGGCGCCACCTCCAATGCCGCCCGACTCTTGGGAATGGAGTCGGACATCGGTACTGTTGAGGAGGGTAAGGTCGCCGATCTGGTCGCCGTTGAAGAGAACCCGCTGGCCGACGTGGCCGCCATGCGCGACATCTCCTTCGTCATGCAGGCCGGTCGCGTGGTGCGGGATGACCGGCCGGCTTCCTGACCGCAAGCCCGCTCCGAGGTAGCGAATGACCGAACGCAGATACCGCCTGGCGGTGGACATCGGTGGGACCTTCGTCGACGCCATCGCCTACGACGAGCAGAGTGGGAAGACAACGGTGCGGAAGTCTCCCACCACCCCCGCCGCTCCGGCGGACGGCGTGATCACCGCCACCCGCGCCACCGGCGCCCCCCTGGAAGAGTCATCGGTATACACCCACGGCACCACGCTGGGGCTCAACGCCATCCTGGAGCGCAACGGCTCGGTGACCGGCATCATCACCAACGCCGGGTTCCGGGACATCTTCGAGATCGCCCGCGGCGACCTGCCCCGCGGTTCCATGTACGACTTCCGCTACGTGCGGCCGCCGCTCCTGGTCAAGCGGCGTCACACGGTCGGGGTTCCAGGACGCATCGACCACCGCGGCAAGGTGGTGGAGGAACTCGACCACGATGCGGTGATCGAAGCGGGACGCCTGCTCTCGGAGCGCGGAGTGGAGTCGGTGGCGGTCTGCTTCCTCCACTCCTACGCCAACAGCGAGCACGAGAAGGCGGCCAAGAGCATATTGACCAAGGCCTTCCCGGACCTGTCGGTCTCGGTCTCGGTCGACCTGGTGAGGGAGTACCGCGAGTACGAGCGAACCTCCACCGCGGTGGCCGACGCCTACATCCGTCCCATCCTGGGCAGGTACCTCACCGACCTGGAGGACCGGCTCCGCGACGGGGGGTTCGACGGTTCCTTCCTGATCATGCGTTCGGCAGGCGGCGCGATGACCTCGGAGATCGCCCGCGTGTCGCCGCTCCTGACCGTCTTCTCCGGTCCGGCGGGCGGCATCGCCGGGACGATCAGCCTGGGGGAGGCCACCGGCCGCTCCTCCCTCATCTCCTTCGACGTGGGGGGGACCAGCCTCGACGCCTGCGTCATCGTGGACGGCGTACCCACCGAGGTCTACGAAGCCGAGATCGAGAGCCTGCCGATCCGCATTCCCGTGTTCGACATCCGCACCATCGGGGCTGGAGGAGGGTCCATCGCCTGGATGGACAAGGGGCTCCTCAGGGTCGGCCCCCGGAGCGCCGGCGCGGTACCGGGACCGATTTGCTACGGGCGCGGCAACACCGAGCCGACCGTGACCGACGCCGCCCTCTGCCTCGGGTACCTGGCGGCGGACGAGTTCCTCGGAGGGGAGATGAGCCTGGACGAAGCCGCCGCGGTCCGGGGTGTGACCGAGAAGCTGGCCGCACCGCTCGGCATGCCCACCGGGCGGGCCGCCGCCGCGGTCTTCGACGTGCTTCTGGCCCGCACCGTGGGCGCCATCCGAGAGATCACGGTGGAGCGAGGTCTCGATCCCAGGGAGTTCTCCTTGGTGGCCTTCGGGGGGGCGGGGCCGATGCTGGCGCCGCTCCTGGCGAGGGAGATGGAACTGCCCGAGGTGGTGGTGCCGGCCGCACCGGCCGTGTTCTCCGCCTGGGGAATGCTCATGTCGGACCTGGAGTACGACCTGGGCCAGACGGTGCTGACCATGCTCGACGACGCCGCCCTCGCCCAGATAGAAGGTGTGTTCGCTCAACTGGAGAGCGAGGCCGACCACGTGCTCGCCGCCCAGTCCGTGCCTCCCGGGAACCGGGTGCTGCTGCGACGCCTGGACCTGCGCTACAACGGCCAGGAGCACACCCTGTCGGTCGAACTCAGGGAGGCCGACGACACGGGATCGGTGATCGACCGGTTCCATCGCAGGCACGTGGAGCGCTACGGGCACAGCTTGACGGAGGAAGTCCAGATCCTCACCGCCCGGGTCAGGGCGATCGGGCGCCTGGAGAAACCGTCCGCCCTGCTCGGCGGAAGCCATGCCGAGGAGCCGGGTGGAGTTGGGAGCCGCGTAGGCGAGCGTCACGCCTTCGACTTCGCCACCCGGGAGAGCCGCCCGTTCCCGATCTACGAGCGGAGCCTGCTGGAGGCGGGGGTGGAGATCGACGGCCCCGCCATCATCCGCGAGCCCACCTCGGTGACGATCATCCACGGCGACCAAAGGGCCGTTCCCGATGACTCAGGGAATCTGGTGGTGAAGTGAGCAGCGGAGCAGCCTTGGACGGCGCCACCGTGGAGGTGATCCGCCACTACCTGAACTCCACCTCGGAGCAGATGCGGCGCACCCTGGTGAGGACCGCCTTCAATCCGGTGATCTACGAGGTCCTGGACTTCGGCATCTCCATGTACGACCGCCACCGCCGGCTGATCTCCGAGTCGACGGGGATACTCACTTTCCTGGGGGCCAACGACTACGCCATCCACAAGGGCGTGGAGAAGGTGGGGGTCGAGAACCTCCACCCTGGCGACGTTGTGATGATCAACTACCCCTACTGGAGCGGCGCCCACGTATCCGACGCCATGCTGTTCGCCCCGGTCTTCTGCGAGGGAAGCGACCTCCCCGACGCCTACCTGGCGGTCCGGGCTCACTGGATGGACCTGGGCGCCAAGGATCCCGGCTACGTCCTCGACTCCACCTCCATGCACCAGGAGGGCCTGATCATGCCCGGCGTGAAGCTGATCCGCCGGGGAAAGATCGATGAGCAGATCATGGCCATCCTGCGGTACAACTCCCGGATGCCCGAGACCATCATCGGCGACTTCCACGCCCAGGTCTCCGCCCTCCGGGTCGGGGAGCGCCGGCTCCACCAGATCTGGGACAAGTTCGGCCTGGCAAGCGTTGACGGTGCGATCGAGCGGATCATCGAGCACGGCGCGCAGACCGCCGCCGAAGCGGTGCGGGCCATGCCCGACGGGCAGTGGTCGGCGCATGACTGGCTGGACGACGACGGTATCTCCCACGACCTCATCAGGATGGCGGTGACGGTCACCATCGAAGGTGAGCAGTTCATCGTCGACTATGGCGACTCCGACGATGCTGTGCCGGGGCCGGTCAACATGCCTTTCGGGAAGACCTCGAGCTTGGCCAAGTCGGTGTTCAAGTCCCTCACCACTCCCGACACGCCCGCCAACCACGGCCACTTCGAGCCCCTGACCGTGTCCTGCCCGCCCGGGAACCTCTTCCATGCCGTCTACCCCGCGGCCACCTTCACTCTGTGGACGGGAATGGCGGCCTTCGAGTTGATCCACAAGGCCCTGGCCCAGGGCATGGACCAGATCAACGCTTCCTCCGGTTCGGACGAGCCGGGTTTCATGGCGGTGGGAACCCATCCCGAGACCGGAGAGATGTACGCGGTCAGCAACAACGAGGGGATCGGCTGGGGCGCCACTCCGGACTACGACGGGGCTACAGCCCTTCAGCATCCCTCCACGACGGCGGTGCGGAACACGTCGATGGAGGTCCTGGAGCACAAGTCGCCCATCTTCCACGAACGCCTCGAGTTGCGCCAGGATTCGGGCGGCGCCGGGAAGTGGCGGGGAGGTCTGGGCATACGCCGCGAGGTGAGGTTCCTGGCCACCGGAGAGATGCTGTCGATGAAGAAGAAGACCAAGACCAACCCGTGGGCCCTGCGGGGCGGGCACGAGCCCAAGACCAACGCAATGATCGTGTGGCCGGACACGGAGAGGGCTCACCGGGCCCGGATGGAACGGTTCACCATGCAACCGGGAGACCGGTTCCGCAACCTCTCCGCCGGTGGCGGAGGCTGGGGCGACCCTCTGGATCGTCCCATCGAGTTGGTGCGCGAGGACGTCCTCGACGGATACGTCTCGGCGGAGCAGGCAGAGGAGGTCTACGGAGTCAGGGTTGAGGCGGACGGGACCGCCACCCCGGTCGGGAAGCGTTCGGCTCGCCCTCCATCCTGAACCGGCCGGCCCTTCTACATCCGGTACCCTCCTAGGAACCGTGCGTCCCGCCAACATTCCCCCACTGCCCGTCGGAAGGGTGCTGCGAAATGGTCTGGCCGGATTCCGCGCCGGCGGCGGTGCCCTGGTGGTCAGCGCGGCGATCCTGATGGCCGTGCCCACGGGGGTGGCATTAATCCAGCTGGTCACCGGCAGCTACTGGACGAACCTGGCCCTCTGGATCGTGGCGCTGGTAGTGGCCGGTTACGCCACCTGGCCGGTCTCCCGGACCGCCCTGGCTGCCGTTTCTCCCGGCACCCGGACGGGGTCGCCGCAAGACGACTGGTGGGTGCGCGACGGCTTCGTGCGGTCCTCGGCGGTGTTCTTCCTGACCGTCGCGGTAGGAACCGGGTTCTTCATCGTGCCCGGCATCATGGTGCTGATGATCTACAGCCTCTACGCGTTCCTGATCGTGGAACGGAGGGCAAGAGGCTTCCAGTCCTTGGCGCTAAGCGCCCAGTTGACCAGCGGCAACCGTATCCGGTTCCTGGGAGTCGTATTCGTTTGCGTCGTGCTATTCGTTCCCGGGCTGGCAGCCCTCTACTACTGGGACCAGGGGCTGGCCGGGATCATCGGTCTGTGGGTCCTAGGTACACCGGCCCTGGCCATTAGCTTCACCTCCGTAGCCGCCGCATACCGGGAACTCGCGCACGCCTGATAAGGGGGCGGTGAGGGGATGTCTCGCCCATTCAGGGACTCCAAGCTATAGATCCGAGCTGGAAGCGTTTGTAGCCCGCACGACCACTCTCTAGGATGGCCGTAGTAGTTAGCAAATCCGAGGAGGCCGGATGCTTACACAGCTACAGAAGTTCGGTGGTTTTATGGCGGGTATGGTCATCCCCAACATCGGCGCGATTCTCGCGTGGGGACTGATCACCGCCTTTTTCATTCCCACAGGATGGACACCAAATGCGGATC
Source organism: Acidimicrobiia bacterium (assembly GCA_021296345.1). Taxonomy (GTDB): domain Bacteria; phylum Actinomycetota; class Acidimicrobiia; order Spongiisociales; family Spongiisociaceae; genus Spongiisocius. The sequence goes on from JAGWAN010000013.1 coordinate 33,561, forward strand.
TCTCCGAACTGGTAGGTCCCATCATCGTCTACCTGCTGCCCGTATTGATCGGGTTCACAGGCGGCAAGATGGTCTACGGCCATCGGGGCGGCGTGATGGGCGCCATTGCCACGATGGGAATCGTCGTCGGCGCAGATTTCGAGCTGGCAAGCGGCGCCGTAGGCGATCCGCCCCAGTTCTTGGGCGCCATGCTGGTCGGACCCCTGGCGGCCTGGATCATCATGAAGATCGACGAGTCCCTCCAGGAGAAGGTCCCGGTCGGGTTCGAGATGCTGTACAACAACTTCTCGGCCGGAATCCTGGGCTTCATCCTGGCCATCCTCGGCAAGTTGATCATCGGTCCGATCATGGCCTTTATCGCGACCGTCTTCGGGAACCTGGTTGAGTGGATCACGGACGCCGGATTACTACCTCTGGCGGACATCCCCATCGAGGTCGGGAAGGTGTTGTTCCTGAACAACGCCATCAATCACGGGGTCCTAGGCCCGCTAGGTGTCGCCGATACCGCGGAAACCGGGCGCTCGATCTACTTCCTCCTCGAGACCAACCCCGGACCCGGCCTGGGATTGCTACTGGCCTACTGGTTCGCCGGCAAGGGCCTGGCCAAGCTGTCGGCGCCCGGCGCCATCGTCATCCACTTCTTCGGAGGGATCCATGAGGTCTACTTCCCGTACATCCTCATGCACCCCATCATGATCCTGTCCGTGTGGGCCGGCGGCATCCTCGCCGATATCATCTTCGTGATATTCGATGCCGGACTTACCGCGACACCCTCGCCCGGTTCGATCTTCGCCTACCTGGCGGTGATACCGAGGGGGCAGCATTTCGGGGTCCTCCTAGGGGTGGCCGCCGCAGCAGCCGCTGCCTTCGTGGTAGGAACGCTGTTGCTACGGGTATCCCCTGTCAAGGAGAAAGAGGGGACCGAGGACATGATCGGCACCATGCCCGGTATCCCCACCGGCTGAACATCCGAAGGAACGCTTGAGAGCGGGTAGAGCCTCCCCCAAGGGAGGCTCTACCCTTCTCCTACCTGAAGAAGGAATCATCAACATGAGTTCAGTAACGAAAGCTGCTGCGGATGTCCGCTGGATCGTCCTGGCGTGCGAGGCGGGGATGGGCTCGAGCCTCATGGTCACGAACTTCCTGAAGAAGAAGATCAAGAAAGCCAAGCTCGATATCAAGGTCACCCACTCGCCGGTCCACGACATACCAGCCGGCGCCGACGTGGTGGTCACCCACGCCGGTCTGGCGTCTCGTGTCAAGCAGGTCGCACCCGAGGCGGCAGTGGTTGCGTTCCGTGCATTCCTGAACGACCCCGCCCTGGTCAAACTGGTCGCCGACCTGACCGCCGGCGCAGACGTCGAAGGCGTCTGAGAGCGGACCGGAGGTGGGTATGGAGTCGGTGACGACCGTCGAAGCGGTCACCCTGGGCGAGCAGGCAAGCACCCGCGACGAGGCCATCGCGCGGGTCTCGGGAATGTTGTTCGACCTCGGCGCTGTGGAGGCCGGGTACGGGGAGTCGATGGTGGCCCGCGAAGCCGTGATCTCCACCTACCTGGGTAACGGGATCGCTCTCCCCCACTGCACCTACGAGGACCGGGGTCTCATCAAACGGACCGCCCTGGTCCTTGCCCAATACCCGGCCGGCGTGTCGTGGGGCGACGAGGAAGATGTCGCCTACCTCGTGTTCGGGCTGGCGGCGGTGGGCGACGAGCACCTGGCCGTCATGTCCCACCTCGCCGAAGTTCTTGACGACGAGGAGCTTTGCGCCCGGCTGGCCACCACCGCCGATGAAGCTCTCGTCCGGGAGACCCTGGCCGCTCCCACAGGATGACCGGCCGGCGCGTCACGGTATTCGGCGCCGGCAACATCGGGCGCGGTCTGATCGGATGGTTGTTCGGCCGGGCCGGCTGGGAAGTGGTCTTCGTCGATATCTCTGCGGAGTTGGTCGACCTCCTGAACGCTGAGGGCTCGTACCGGGTCGTGGAGGTGGGTCAGGGAGGACGCTCTACGAAGACGATCGGCCGGGTGAGCGCGGTCATCGGGACCGATACCGATCGGGCGGTACGCGCCACCGCATCGGCCGATGTGGTGTGCACCGCCGTGGGCGCCGGAGCGCTAGACAACGTCGCTCCCGTCATCGCCACGGCGCTGCAGCAGGACGGCAGCAAGGTCGGCAACGTGCTGGCGTGCGAGAACGCCGATCCCAACACTGCGCTGCTCCGGAGCCACATGTCGGGGAATTCGAGCGCCATCCCTACCGGAGTGGGCTTCCCGGAGACCATGGTGGACCGGTTGGTGCCCGGCTCGACCTGCGGGGGGTTGGCCGTCGAGGTGGAGTCCCTGTTCGACTTCAAGGTCGCCGCCGAGGCCTGGGCCGGGGAACCGCCCGGGGTCGAAGGCTTCGAGCTGGTGTCCGACCTGTTACTCCACCGCAAGAAGAAGCTCTGGCTGGTGAACGGCCTGCATGCCGCGGCAGCCTTCCTGGGCCTGGCCGCCGGGCACGATTCGATCGCCGAGGCCGTCACCGACCCCACGATCCGGACCCGGCTCGACGAGATGGTCCAGACCATGGCCGGGGTGCTGGCAGCCGACTTCGGCCCTAGCAGCGGCGCCACGCTGGCCGGGTACGGACGATCCAACCTGGATCGGTTCGCCGGTGGCGCCCTCACGGACCCTGTCCGCCGCGTGGCGCGCCATCCTCTGCGGAAGCTGGGACCCGACGAGCGGCTGGTGGGCCCGGCTCGGGAGGCGGCGCGGATGGATCTTCCTACCTCCGCTATGTGTGACGCCATCGCCGCCGGGCTCTCGCTCGATGACTCCGCGGTGCCCGGGATCGACGAGCTGCTCGATGCCCTTGCCGGCGCCGGGTGGCAATCCGTCGTCGGCCTCGACCCGGAAGACGGCCCCCTCCTCAGCATGCTCGAGCAGAGGATAAGCCGATAAGCCGGCCGGCCAACCCGAGGCCGGTCTGGAGAAGAACGCGAAAATCGCGAAGTGGGCTTCGCCCGCAGGGCCCTCCCCCTTGCGTGTTTGTATGGGTGGGTGGTAGACCCGGTGGGGATGGCTCAACTCCCCTTGCCCTTGTCCGTTTCGGGCTAGCCCGAAACGGTTTGGTGGCTTTGGTTGGCGATTGCCTCCCCGCCGGGTTCTGGATTCGGGGAGTCGTCGGGGGGTGGGTTTAGTGGTTGTGGTCGGAGTAGCACTGGCCGCCCGCTACTCCTCTCCCTTTGCTCTATTACCTCCCGTCATCGGAAGCGGCTCTGGCCGCAGAGCTGCGACGCTTGGCGCCGGAGCGGATATGGATGATGGCGGGTATTTCCGACTCCCTGGCGCCTCCCGATGCCGAGATCATTCGGATGCCTTCCCGGTCCGAAGACCTGATCGAATGGATCGGTTCGCATGATCCATCGGTGGTGACCGGGTTGTCTCCAACGGCCGACCTGACATCGCTGCACTCTTTGGTGATGACCGGCGCCCCCTCGACTCAGCATGAGATCGTCTGGTCGGCGCGTAGACCGCAAGAACTGCCAGCGGTAACCGCGGTGAGCGTGACCTACGGTTCCTGAGAAGGAGTTGGCAACTCGACTAGCCCAATGGCGCGGGCCAAAAAGGTTGCCATCTGCGCTCGGGTGGTGTCCCGGGTAGGGCAATAACGGGCCGGGTCGACCGCGCAACCAGCAGTGACCCTCGCCCTGGCCAAAGCATTGATATTCGCCAGATGGGAATTGGCTTCCGGCACGTCTGCGAACTTGTTCCCCGCAACCGGTTCCAAACCGAAAGCCCGAACCAAAAACGAGGCCATCTGCTGGCGGGTCACCGGCTGGTCGGGACAGAACCGGGCCGGTTCGGTTGAACATCCCCGGGTGATACCCAAATCAGCCAGACGCTCCACATATCGCACCCACCACTCGGTTGGGTCCACATCCACAAACCGTGAAGAAGACCCAGCATTGGGTTCGACACCGTCAACCGCCCGGACCAGCCAAACGGCCATCACCCACCGTTGGATCGGCTCGGTAGGGCAGAACCTTCCCGGTGCGCACTCGGTGCCCGCCAAGATGCCCTTCTCGGCAAGCAGTTCCACACTGGTTCTGTGACTTCCCGCATCGGCAATATCCGAGTACTCCTCACCCCCCTCAAGATCTGATCCTTGCCGGGGTGTTTGGGCAAACCAGGACTGTTGTGCCGGATAGTCCTCGGCGGTGTTGTGGGTGAGCTGACGCACGTTGCTGCCGTCCGCGTTCATCACAAACACCTCACCGTCACCATCCCGATAGCTTGTAAAAAGGATCTGGGTACCGTCGGGCGACCATCCGCCGCTGAAATCGTGATGTGTGTTGTGGGTGAGCTGACGCACGTTGGTGCCGTCCGCGTTCATCACAAACACCTCCCAGTCGTCCTCCGGGCGGCTGCTATAAACGATTTGGGTACCGTCGGGCGACCAACTCGGCACTTGGTCGCTGTGGGTGTTGTGGGTGAGTTGCCGTCGGTTGCTGCCGTCCGCGTTCATCACCCACACCTCATAGTCATCATCATCAAGGCTTCTGTCATAAAAGCCAAAAACGATCTGGGTACCGTCCGGTGACCAACTCAGCACTCTTCCCACCCCGATGCTGCGGCTCGGCTTGCGCCGATTGGTGAAATCGACGTCGATCACAGCAGCGGAGTTGTCGTAGTCATTTGTGAAGACGATTTGGGAGCCGTCCCGCGACCAACTCGGTAACACATGACGGTCCGAGCCGGTGGTGAGTTGGCGCACATTCGTGCCGTCGGCATCCATCACAAACAACCTGTAGTCGAAGCCATCAGCAGAGCCCCTATTGGAGGAAAACGCGATCCGGGTGCCGTCCGGCGACCAAGCCGGTGAGAAGTCGTTGTCTCCTCCGTGGGTCAGTCGACGCTGATCCCTGCCGTCGGCGTTCATCACATAGATCTGGAACGACCCGCTCCGATCACTGGAGAAAAGAATCTTCCCCACAGCATCCGGGGTGACAGAACCAATCCCCTCAAGATCGGACTCTTTGCTGGGGGTATGGGTTGACCAGGCTTGGTTGGTTACGCTATCGACGGCGGTGTTGTGAGTGAGCTGACGCAGGTTGGTGCCGTCAGCGTTCATCACAAACACCTCCCGGTCACCATCTCGGTCACTTTCGAAAATGATCTGGGTACCGTCCGGCGACCATCCCGGGTTGCGATCCCTATCCGTGTTGTTGGTGAGCTGACGCACGTTGGCGCCGTCAACGTCCATCACAAACAACTCCAGGTCACCATCCTGATCGCTGACATACGCGATCTGGGTACCGTCCGGCGACCAACTCGGCGCTGCGTCGATGTAGGTGTTGTTGGTGAGCTGGCGCAGGTTGGCGCCGTCAACGTCCATCACAAACACCTCATAGTCTCCGTCGTAGTCGCTTTCAAAAGCGATCTGGGTACCGTCCGGCGACCAACTCGGCCAGGGCGCCGACCCGATGCTGCTGGTCAGCTTGCGCAAATTGGCGCCATCGATATCGATCACAAAACCCTCATACTCGTTGTCTTCGACACTCGTGAAGGCGATTTGGGAGCCGTCCGGCGACCAACTCGACCCCACATGGTCGCCCGGGCCGGTGGTGAGCCGGCGCACATTCTCACCGTCGGCATCCATCACAAACAACTTGACAGTGCCGTCAGCAGAGCCCCTATCGGTGGAAAACACGATCCGAGCGCCGTCCGGCGACCAACTCGGCGCCTGATCCAAATACCCACCGGAGGAGGTCAGCGGACGCACATCGGTGCCGTCGGTGTTCATCAAGAAAATCTGATAAGACCCGTTCCGATAACTCTGGAAAACGATCCTCCCCCCACCATCTGGAGTGACAGAACTATCCTGTAAAAGGCTGACCGTGCGATCAAGGAAGGGCACAAACCGCCCGCCAGTGACAACACCGTTTGTGCCGAAACGGCCCACACCCCCTCCCACCCCACGCCCAACCAGGACATCACCAAAGCCGGCCGACCCCTTCGAAGCCACCAATTGACCCCCCACCGTTCCGGCCCCAAGCATCAAAACCACCATCAAAACGAACAATGTGAGAATCCCTGCCGTCCTACCCACCCCAGTCTCCGCACAATACTGAGGTTGACCCGCTTTGGTGAACACTCTAGACCGAGTCTGGACCACCTCGGGGGTCTCTTGGTCTACTCTTCTTCTTTCTGGTGGAGGATCCGCTGTGACGGGTCATGCGGCCCGGCCGACTCTACGAAACAGGAACCGGCCGCGATCCGGGACACCGGAACTGCGGTCTATATTGATCGTTGCGCGACCGGCGAGGATGAATATGGCCCCCATGACCCACGATCAGCTAAACCAAGCAATGGTCAGGAAGTTCTCGGCGGAGCCGGATCCGTCCGGCCAAGCCGACCTGATCTGTTCCAAGGGCGCCCTGGGGATCGCTGCCGACCGCAAACAGATCAAGAAGACCGTCAAACGGCTGCGGTCCATCCACGGCTACAGGTTCCTGGTGATCAACCGCGGCGACCTCTTTGCGGCCAATCCGGCCACCATCGGCACCAAGATCGGCATCCTCGATGAGAACGGCGCCCTCCTGAAGGCCGCCGACATCCCCCGCCGCTAGCCGTTGCCCGAGGCCGACCTGCAGGTAGCGCTGGAGGCGGCCCGTGCCGGGGCGGCGGTGGTGGCATCCGGTCTGGACCGGCGGGTAGAGGTTCGATACAAGGCCGACGCCGATCCCGTCACCGAGGTGGATCATCGCTCGGAGATGGCCATCCTCTACGTGATCTCCCGACGCCGGCCTCGAGATCCGGTGGTGGGAGAGGAACGGGGCGGGCGCCTCCCCGAGGAAGGACGGGTGTGGTTGGTCGACCCACTTGACGGCACCACCAACTTCGTGCACGGCTTCCCCTGGATCAGCGTCTCGGTGGCGCTCTGGATCGATAACACCCCCGCGGTCGGGGTGGTGGTGGACGTGACCACCGGAGACGAGTACACGGCGGTGACGGGAGGCGGTGCCCACGCGAACGGGTCACCCATAGGGGTGAGTCCTCTCAAGGACTTCGGCGAGGCCCTTATCGTCACCGGATTTCCCTACGCACGGCGGGAACGGCTCGAGATCTGCGATTCCCGCTTCCGCCGGGTGCTGGGGACGGCCCAGGGCATACGGCGGCTCGGTGCGGCCTCGCTCGACATGTGCTTGGTGGCGCGCGGGCGGATGGACGGTTACTGGGAGGAGGATCTGCCACCCTGGGACATGGGAGCGGGCACCCTCCTCGTGACGGAGGCCGGCGGCACGGTGAGCGATCGATCCGGCGGGCCGATCGTCCCCTCCGGCGGGTTCGTGGTCGCCAGCAACGGACACATTCACCGGCGACTTCTGGACACGCTGGCCGAGCCGACCCTCTCCGGACGGCTACCGTGAGTCCTGTATGGAAGAGATGAAGGCTTCGGAGCCGTTGCCGTGATCGAGCGCACCGGGATCGGCGCCTCGCCGGGAATCGCGGTCGGCCCCGCCCACCTCCATGTCTCGCAGCTGCCCGAGATCACCCGGCGCCGGGTGGAGGATCCCGCGGCTGAAGTGGAACGGCTCCTCCGCGCCGAAGCCTCCGTCCGTACCAGGCTGTCCGACCTGGCGGCGAGCCACGGCGAGGGTTCGGATGAGGCGGAGGTCATAGGCGCGCACCTCCTGTTGCTGGAGGATCCCGAGTTCACCGGGGAGATCCGCGACCGCATCGAATCGGAGTCGCTCTGCGCCGAGGCGGCGGTATCCGATGTGACCGAGGAGTCGGCGGCCATGCTGGAGTCGCTCGATGACGAGTACCTCGCCGCTCGCGGCGCCGACGTTCGCGACGTCGGCACGCAGCTGCTCAGGTCCGTGCTGGGGCTACCCCTCGAGACCTGGGACGGCCTGGAAGTCCCGTCGGTGCTGGTGGCACGCGACTTCTTCCCCTCCGAGACGGCCACCATCCCTCCGGGGATGGCGCTCGGCCTTTGCACGGAGGAAGGGAGCGCCACCTCCCACATCGCGGTCTTCGCCCGGGGAATGGGCCTCCCGGCCGTGGTGGGAGTTGACCTGCCGGCCACGGAACCCGGAACGGTGATCGGCCTGGACGGCGAGACCGGCGAGGTCTACGTGGATCCCACCCAAGGCGTGATCCGGACGCTCCGGGAACGCCAGGAGGAGCAGCGGAGAGCGAGGGCGAGCGCCGCCGACCGGTCGCATCAACCGGCGATGACCGAGGACGGCGCCCGGATCGAGGTGGCGGCCAACATCGGCTCGGACACGGACGCCGCCCGGGCCGCGGCAACGGGCGCCGAGGGAGTAGGCCTGTTCCGCACCGAGTTCCTGTTCCTCGACCGCACCCGTCCGATCTCCGAGGAAGAGCAGTACGAGGCCTACCGGACCGTGCTGGCCGCCTTCGGCGACCACCTCGTGGCGGTTCGAACCCTCGATGTGGGCGGGGACAAGCAGGTTCCCGGAATCGAGATCGGGGAGGAACTCAACCCGTTCCTCGGCCTCCGAGGTATCCGGCTCACGCTGGCCCGCCCCGACATGATGCGCGCTCAGCTGCGGGCGTTGCTACGGGCGGGGACGGAGGGGCGCCTGGCGATCATGGCGCCCATGGTGTCGGGCATGGCCGATCTCCTGGCCTTCCGGTCGGCGCTGGCCGAAGCGGAGCGGTCGCTCATCTCGGACGGCCTGCCCTTCACCGAGGACTACCAGGTCGGGATCATGATCGAGATACCATCCGCCGCCCTGATCGCCTCCCGCCTAGCCCCCCACGTCGACTTCTTCTCCATCGGCACCAACGACCTCACCCAGTACACGCTGGCGGTGGACCGGACCAACCGGGAGGTCGCCGACCGGGCCGACCATCTCGATCCGGCGGTTCTGAGGCTGATCGGTGAGACCACCTCGGCCACTGGGGAACAGGGGCCATGGGTAGGGGTGTGCGGGGAGATGGGCGGTGATCCGGTCGCTACTCCGATCCTGATCGGGCTGGGCGTCAAGGAGCTGTCGGTGGCCATCCCCTCGGTGCCCACCATCAAGGACCGGGTCCGTGCCCTACGGCTCGAGGAGTGCCGGGAACTGGCCGCACGATGCCTGCAGGCGGCCGACGGCGCCGAGGTGAGACGCATTCTCGAAGGGGTGTGAGGCCTGTGGCCAGCGGTCAGCGGCCAGCGGTCAGCCCTCTTCGGACAGCAACTCTCTGAAGTCCGCCAGGACCTCGTCGGCATCGTCGCCGTCCACGTCGATGGTGACCGTGGTGCCCAGCGTGGCGCCCAGCTTGAGGATTCCCAGCATGCTCTTGGCGTTGACCTTCTTGTCGTTGGCGGTCACGGATATGTTCGAGGGCGACGCCTTGGCCCGCTTCACGAACTCGGCGGCCGGGCGGGCGTGGAGACCCGCAGGGTTGGTGATGGTGATCTCTTCTTGCATCCTGCTGTTCCGATCTAGACGGTTCGGGAAAGCCTACCCACCACATGGTCGGCAAGCATCGACGAGGCGTCCTTGCCCACCCGATCCGGTTCATTGATCGGCTATTAGGATGGCGCCACATCCACCCCACGGAACCCTTATCCGTGTCACGAAGGGCCGCGAAGTCTTTGAGCCTCCCGTTTCCCGACACTTCCAGGAATCTCTTCGATCTGAGCGGGTACTGCAGCATCGTCACCGGGGCCGGCCAGGGTATCGGCAGGGCGCTGGCCACCGGCTTCGCCCACGCCGGCAGCGATCTGGTGCTGGTGGATCTCAACGGCCCCGTTCTGGAAGCGACCGCCGCGGAGATCGGTGAGGTCGGAGGCGGTGTGGCCACCGTCGTCGCCGATGTGACAGCCGCCGACACTCCCGAGCGCATCGTGGCGACCGCCAAGGACTTGAGCGGACGGATCGACGTGCTGGTCAACAACGCCGGGATCATGGGCTACGCCGACATCATCGGGATCACCGACGAGCAATGGGACCACATGTACGGGGTCAACCTGAAGGCACCCATGCGGATAATGCGGGCGGTTCTCCAGGAGATGGTGAATGCCGGGAGGGGCAGCGTGATCAACATCGGCAGTTCCTGGTCGTCCAGGGCCTCGGTGTTCAACCAGGACGGCGGCGGGGTCGATTACTGCTCGGCCAAGGCGGCCCTGCAGTCGTTGAGCCGGGCGGCGGCCCAGGACGTGGCGCCGCACGGCGTCCGGGTGAACGCGATCGCCCCCGGCGCGGTCGATACGCCCATGCACGCCCACCACCGCGACTACCTGTTCGAATACGAGAAGTACATCCCGCTGGGCCGGATGGAAGTAGCCGAGGACCTGGTGGGACCCGCCATCTTCCTGGCATCGGATGCCGGGGCATACGTCACCGGCCAGACCATCCATGTCAACGGCGGCCTGCTGATGGTTGACTGAGTCGGGGATCACGAGAGGGGCGGAAACCGTATGTTCACAAGGGATCAGGTCCTGGAGCGGCTCCGGGCGACCCTGGCGAGCGGGAGCCCGATCATCGGCGCCGGCGCCGGCACGGGAATATCGGCCAAGTTCGCCGAGGCGGGAGGCGCCGACCTGATCCTCATCTACAACTCCGGCAAGTACCGGATGGCCGGTCACGGGTCCAACGCCGGCCTGCTGCCGATCGGGGACGCCAACGCCATCGTCATGGAGATGGGAGAGCGGGACGTGCTGCCGGTCGTCCGGAACACACCCGTGATCGCGGGAGTGAACGGCACCGACCCCACCCGGGTCATGGATCGGTTCCTGGCCGGACTCGAGGCGATGGGCTTCGCCGGAGTGATCAACTTTCCGTCCATCGGCTACACGGACGGGCGCTGGAGGGAGAGCCTGGAAGCCACCGGTTTCGGCCTCGACCGGGAAGTCGAGATGCTGCGGACGGCTTCGGAGCGCGGCATGTTCACCATGTCCTACTGCTATGAAGCCCACGAAGCTGCTGCCTTCGCAGAGGCGGGAGTGGACGTGATGGTCGCCCACCTCGGCCTCACCACCGGCGGCAGCATCGGCGCCACCGACTCCTTCACGATGTCTCTCGATGCCTGCATCAGCCAAGCCATAGAGACCAGGGAGATCTCCAAGGCGATCAATCCCGACATCATCGTGGTGCTGCACGGAGGCCCGCTGGAGGGTCCCGAAGAGGTCGGGACGGTGATGCGCGGATCGGGCTGCTACGGGTTCGTCGGCGCCTCCACGATGGAGCGCCTGCCGACCGAGCGGGCCATCGAGACCACGGTCCGCTCCTTCAAGAGCGTGACCATCTGAGCGCCCGCCGCGCGCCCGGCCCGAAGAGTGGTGATCGTGGGCAGCAAGCTATGAGCAGGGTCGTGGTCGCGGGTACCTTCGATACCAAGGCAGAGCCGCTCGAGCTGCTGGTCGAGAAGCTTCGTAGCCTCGACGCGCCGCCCATCACCATGGATACCGGCGTCTTCGGTGGTGATCATGGCTGCGACCATCCCGCAGAGGCAGTGGCGGAAGCCACCGGGTATTCCCTCGAAGAGCTCCCTCCGCTGGGCAGGGCGGGGGCGGTATCGGCCATGGCCCGGGGGGCGGGCCGCATCCTCCGGCAGCTAGTGGACGGAGGCGATGTGGGAGCGCTGGTCTGCATGGGCGGCTCCAACGCGGCGGCGACCTTCTCCGTGCTGGCGCCCATCGTTCCCATCGGCATCCCGAAGATCCTGATGGCGACCTCGGTGGCCGGCGAGACCAGGGCGCTGGTCAACGGCGGTGACGTGACGATGCTCTACCCCATCCTCGACATCGAGGGCGGCAACCGGATCCTGGGGAGCATGATCAGCCGACTGGCCCACGTGACGGCAGCGCTGCTGCGGGCGGGCGGAGCGGACCCGGTGAGCGCACCCGGGGACTCGGTCGCCCTGACCATGTACGGCGTTACCAACCCCTGCGTGGCTCACTGCCGCGAGCTGCTGGCGGATCGCGGTCTCGAGGCGCTGGTGTTCCACGCCAACGGCACCGGAGGACGTTCCTTCGAATCATTCGTGAGCCAGGGCCTGGTCTTGTCCGCCATCGACGTGACCATCAGCGAGGTGACCGACGAGCTGTTCGGGGGTCTGTGGCCGGCGGGATCCGGCCGCCTGACCGCCGCATCCCGATCCGGCGTCCCGCTGGCCCTCGCCCCGGGAGCGATCGACATGATCTGCCTGGGGCCCCTGGCACACCTGCCGGAGCGCTTCCGGAACCGGTCCCATGTGGCACACAACGACCTGGTCACCCTCGTACGCACCACTCCGGAGGAGAACTACCGGCTCGGCCGGACGGTTGCGGAACGCCTCGGGACCCCTGGAGCGGCCGCCTCGGTGCTGGTGCCGATGAAGGGCGTCTCGCAACTCGATATCGAGGGAGGCCCCTTCCACGACCCCGGAGCCGTGGAGGCCTTCGCCGAGGGCGTCGGGTCGGGGCTCCCGCCTGGTTCCCCCGTATCGTTGGTGAGGATGGACCACCACATCAACGACCGGGAATTCGCCGAGGCGCTGGTCGCTGCGCTCGATCCGGTCCCGGCTCGATGCCCGACCGCCGGGTAGTCGGGTCCGCGTGCGGTTGCTCATGAGCTTCGAGAACCTGCTGCGTCCCGGGTACATCAACCGGATGTACATGCGCAATCGGATCATCGTCGGCCCTATGGAGAAATCGCTGGCCAACCTCGACGGGTCGCTGAACGAGCGCTACATCGCCTACGCGCGGCGGCGTGCGATGGGCGGAGCGGCGCTGATCCAGCTCGAGTCGACCTACGTTTCGCCGGAGGGTCGGGGGAACCCCTACCAGGTGGGATGCCACGGGGACCACGTCATCCCGGCCCTTACCCGGATGGCCGGAGAGATCCACGCCTACGGCGCCAAGCTGGCCATGGAGCTCCACCACGGGGGCCGCCAGGCCTCTATCACCACCCACCATCGCCAGCCGATCGCGCCCTCGGCTATTCCCTCCACCTTCATGGATCCGGGGACGGTCCCTCGCCGGATGACGGGGGCCGACATCCGCCGGGTCATAGCGGACTTCGCGAGGGCCGCCGAGCGATGCCTGGCGGCGGGTGTCGACATGATCCATCTGCACGGGGCGCACGGTTACCTGCTCGGGCAGTTCCTGTCCCCCCAATCGAACCGGCGTACCGACGGCTACGGGGGATCTTTGGACAACCGGGCCCGCTTCCCCCTGGAGGTTCTGGCCGCGGTCCGCCAAGTGGTCGGGCCCGGTTACCCGATCGGCTACCGGCTATCGGCGGCCGAGTACGTGGAAGGCGGCCTGGAGGCGGATGAGTCGGCCCGCTTCGCGGTCATGCTCGCCGACGCCGGGATCGACCTGATCGACGTGGCCGGAGCCACCTACGAGTCGATGTCGAAGATCTTCCAGGGACCGGAGGAGCCCAAGGGCGGCTTCGTCAAGGAGGCCGCGGCGATCCGCCGGGCGGTGGGTGACCGGGTACCGGTGAGCGTGGCGCAGCGCATGAACGATCCGGTGTTCGCCGACCAGGTGATGGAGCGGGAGGGTTTCGAATACGTGACGCTGGCCCGCGCCTTCCACGCCGACCCCGACTACGTGCGCAGGCTGACCGAAGGACGGGCCGACCGGATACTGCCCTGCATAGGGTGCAACACCTGCGCCAACCTGACGGTGGCCCGTACCCCGGCCGGTTGCGCCGCCAACCCGGCCAGCACCTACGAACTCTCCCGGGACAGTTACCAATCATCACCGGCGCGGGTGCGCGTCATGGTCGCCGGCGGCGGGGTGGCCGGCATGCACGCCGCCCGCTTCCTCGGCCTCCGTGGACACGAGGTTCTGCTCTGCGAAGCGACCGAGCGGCTCGGCGGCCAGCTGCACTACCTGCGCCGAGCCCTGCCCGAGTACGGGACCCTGGTCGACTGGCTGGCCCGCGAGCTCGACGATCTAGGAGTGAGGATCGAGACCAGCCACCGGGTGGGGATCCCCGAGGTCTCCGAGGCCGCTCCCGATGCGGTGGTGGTGGCGACCGGCGCGCTGGGAGGCCACCTGTGGGCCGGCACGCAGGACCGGACAGTCCCGATCCTCGATATCTTCTCCGCACTGGAACGGCCGCCGGACGAGTGGGAGCCGGACGTGGCCGTGATCGGCGGCGACTTCGCAGCATGCCGGGTGGCGCAACACCTCCGCCGCTCCGGTGTCCGCGTCCACATCATCGAACCCGGCGCGTCCCTCGCCGCGGACGGCGCCTTCACCGGGTTGCTGGCGGAGATGGAGTTGGAGGCGGACGGCGGGGTCACCATCCATCGAGAAGCCACCGCGGAGTCGATCACCGGCGATGGCGTGGTGATCCGGAGCCGGGGGAAGGAGAGCCGGCTGGACGTGAGTTCGGTCGTGATCGGCGGCCGGCGGCCCGGCTCGGAACTCTCGGACGAGCTGGCGCGGTCCGGGTTTGCGGCCAGGATCTACACCATCGGCGACGCGCTCCGGCCGCGAGACCTCTACGCCGCCGGCCAGGAAGCCGCCGAGGTAGCCGAACGCATCGACCTGGCCGGACGCGCTGGACTCCTGCGCTCGACTCTCGTGAACCCGACCACCACCGGCTGAGCCAACGCCCCAACCTGGTGATCGATCCCGCGTATCGGCAAAGGATTTTGGCGTTCCCGTGACAATGGCCCGAATCTGTCGTCCCCCTGCCATATGTTGTCTATTGCCAAGCACCCACACCGGCCGATGAGGTGAGAGCGATCGGAGCGGCCGGCCCAGGGGAACACAAGGCTTATGGAGCGAACAGCCGATTCCCGGCATCCACCCGGGCATGGCTGACCACGCTCCAACCAGGATGGGTGGTGGGGGCGGGGCCCGGTGCGAAGCACCGCTTTTTCGCGACCTGCGGCGTCTAGGCATTCTTGGGGCAGAGGGCGTCATATATGACGCCGTGAACCTCAGGAACACCGCACCAACCATGACGCCCTGAGCCTGAGGTTCGCCGGTTGGCCACCGGTGCTCAGGGCGCTTCTCGCGATACGCAGCGGAAGCCGATGTGGCCGGCGGAGGTGTCGATGGTCTGCGGTTGGCGGGCAGCCGGCCGGTAGCGGAAACAGTACTGGATCGTGCAGAGGTGCGACCCGCCCTTGATGATGCGGGAGGGGAAGGGGTCCGGTTTCCCCATCGGGGCGAGTTGCTCGCTCCTGGGCGGGCCGCAGCACCGTGACCCGGCCGTCGGTGACGCCTCCCTGTGGCGGGTGGAGGTCCACTCCCAGATGTTGCCGATCATGTCGAACAAGCCGTGGCCGTTGGGGGCGTAGAAGCCGACCGGGCTGGTCCTGGTCCAGCCGTCCAACTCGGTGTTCTCGTAGGGGAACCCGCCCTGCCAGGTGTTGGCGCGAGGCATCGTCTCCTGGACGTCCTGGTCGCCCCAGGCGAACTCGGCGCCCTCGAGGCCGCCCCGGGCGGCGCACTCCCACTCTGCCTCCGACGGGAGGCGCATGCCGGCCCAGCGGGCGAAGGCGACCGCGTCCGGGTAGGCGACGTGGACCACGGGATGATCCTCCAGATCATCCAGGGACGAACCGGGGCGCAGCAGCAGGCGCCAATAGGCGCCGGGGGTCCAGCCCCTCCAGTTGCGGTAATCCCGCAGGTCCACGGGCGGGTCCGTCATCCTGTACTCGTGCGCACCAGGTCCTGGGGTCGAGCCCCCGGGTAGAGGCCCGGGTCGGGAGGTCGCTCGGCGAAGGTCACGTAGCCGGTAGCGGCGACGAACTCCATGAACCGGCGATTGGTGACCGGGTAGGCATCGATCCGGAAGGGGTCCACCCGCACCTTGCGGGCCGGACGTTCTTCGGAGTAGTGACGGTCGGATCCCATCAGGAACTCCCCGCCGGGGATCGGAATCTGCCGGCGATCAGGCGGCGCCATCATCCCACCGACCGGCTGCCCGCCCGCCCGGAACCTAGGTAGACGAGCAGCGTCCCTCGGTGTCCTTGTAGACACGGCCGCCCTTGATGACCGCCACGATCCGGTCGGGGTCGGCGAGCGCTCCGATCTCGTCGAGGGGTTGGCCCTCCACGAGGATCAGGTCCGCTTCCATACCCACCTCCACGGTGCCGATCCGGTCCTCCATGTAGAAGATCCGGGCGTTGGTCGTGGTCGCAGTGGCGATGGCTTCCGCCGAGCCCATGAACCTGGCCTTGTTGGGCAACTCCCGGCCACGCCTGTCCTGGAGAGGACCGACGATGTCGGACCCCGAACCGACCCTGACCCCGGTCTCACCCATGATCTCGATGCTCCGGCCCACCTCCGACTCTACTGCCTGGAGCTTGGAGAGCTGGGACGGGGTGAGGCCGGCCCGCTCCGGATTCTCCAGCAGGTCGTACTTGACCGCCAGGGTCACCACCGCAAAGGCATCGGAGTCCACGATCCGGCGGGCAGCATCCTCGTCCAGGATGCTGGCGTGCTCGATGGAGCGGACACCGGCCGCGAGGGCCCGGCGGATGGCGTCGGACGTGTGGCAGTGGGCCAGCACGTAGGTGTGCCAGTCGGCTGCCGCCTCCACCGCGGCGCGCAGCTCCTCGTGGCTGAACTGGAGACTGTCGAAGGGATCGGTCGGCGACAGGACCCCACCCGAGCCGAACACCTTCACCTGGGTGGCGCCCTTGCGAAGCTGCTCACGGGCCGCCCTGCGTACCTGGTCGGGACCGTCCACCACCTCGGGGGTGGCCGACAGCCCGGGGATGCTGCCCCGGGGGTGGGCATGGTGATGAGCGTGTCTCAGGTCCCCGTGGCCACCGGTCTGGGAGAGCACCGACCCCGACGGGAGGATGCGGGGCCCGTCGATCACGCCCTCTTCCACCAATCGAGCCCAACGCGGGTCCAGACCCCCCGCGTCCCGGACGGTGGTGAAGCCCTCCTGGAGGGTGTTCTCGATAACTCCGCGCACGGTGAACACGTAGTCGATCCAGGGCAGGTCACCCACATCGCCCGCCGACGACACCAGGCCCATATGGACATGGGCATCGGTGAGTCCCGGCATCAGGGTCAGCCCGGTAGCGTCGATGACCTGATCCGGGGCGCTTCCGGCCCCGAGTCCGATCCCGCTGATCACCGACCCCGACACGGCCACGTCCATACCCGGCCGCGGGTCGGCGCCGGTGCAGTCCAGCAATTCGGCGTTGCGGATCACGAGGCTGGTCATTCGTTTCCTTCCTGGTAGTCGAGCTGCAACTCGGGTATGACGAAGCTCCCCCTGTCGATGATCTGGCGATCATCCACCCAGATGGAGTGGTTGCGTGTGGGGACGTCGAAGTGGAAAGGAGCCCGGTTCTCGCCGCCGAGGCTCCTCAAGAAGTTGGTCCCGAAGGCGATCAGCATGTTGCCGTAGTAGCTCTCGGTGTCCATCACACCCCCCGACTCCCAGAAGCGAAGACCCAGGGCGTTCCAGTTAGCCCGGTGCTCGTATCCCCACCCGATGTGGGCTACACCGTAGGAACGCTTGTCGCGGGGCGCCTCGAAGTGATCCCGCGCCAGCCGCGCGTCGGTTCCTCCGTCGATCGAGACGATGCTCCCCTCCCGGAGCTCCATACGGATTGGGGACATCACGTAGCGGCCGAGGTTGAGCAGGCAGTCCCCTTCGTCCAGCACCAGGGTTCCTTCCGCCGAGTGCTCCAGCGGCGCCACCGCCACCTGCCCGGACGGCCAGTGGTCCCAGCGGCCCGGCGTGTCCGTGTACCCGTACTGGGTCATGACCGGGCGTCCCTCGTAGCTCAGGGTGAGATCGGTCCCGGCCTCGGACTCCAGATGCAGGGTGGAGCCGGCCGCCATCAGAGCCTCGCTGACCTCCGCGCGGCGCCGGATCTCGGGGATGGGGAACATGCGGCGGAGCATGTCCTCGGGTTCCAGAAGCATCAGCGTGCGCGCCCCGGCGTCGAGGGCCGCGTTGTGCGCGTCGCTGTAGATCCACTCCGTGGTAGGCGTTGCCACCACCAGGTCGGATCCCTTCCAGGCGTCGACGATGGCCTGCGATCTCATCCAACTCTCGTCGGCGGGCACCACGATCTGGAAGTAATCGGCGCCCAGCACTCGCGTCGCCGCCGCCAGGGCGATGCTGTACACCTGGTTGCTCATGGTGTCGGTGAACCCGAGCACCGTCTCGCCCGGCTGCACGTTGCATAGCTTCAAGTGGTCCCGGAAGAGGGGGACCAACTCCGCTCCGGCAGCGGCTGTGGTTGGTACTCGACGCATCGGGACCGCCTTCTCGGGGCTACTGCGGGCGTATACTACGGTCGATGTTGAGGGCTGCCCCCCTTCGATCGACTCCCCTCCCTCCTCCCGCGTGACCCTCCGCTTCGGCCTGATCGGTACCGGCGGAGGCGGACATCTCTTCGCAGGCGCACTCGCCGGACGTCCCGGCGGCGCCCGTCTGGTGTCGGTCTGCTCCCGCAACCGGCAGAAGGCGACCGATTTCGGCGCCGTATACGGAGTGACCGAGGTCTACACAGACTGGCGCGACCTGATCCGGGCCGGCGTGGATGCGGTGTGCCTGGCCTCACCCACCGGCGACCATGCCCGGATGACCGTGGAGGCTGCCGGCCAGGGCCGCCACGTCCTCACCGAGAAACCCATCGCCACCTCTGTGGCCGACACCGACCGGATGATCGAGGCCTGCCGCAGAGCCGGGGTGACTCTGGGATGCATCTACATGTACCGCTTCCTCGAAACCGCCCGCCGGATGAAGGATGCGATCACCGACGGCCTGATCGGACGGCCCCTCATGGCGGAGTGCATCGGGCTTTTCTACCGGGATCAGCCCTACTACGACTCGGGCGAATGGCGGGGCAAGTGGGCGTCCGAGGGGGGTGGGTCGCTGGTGACCCAGACCAGCCACACCCTGGACCTGATGCTGTGGATGCTGGGCGACGTGGAGGAGGTGGTCGCCTTATACAGCACCTCGCCCCTCCACCGCATCGAGGTGGAGGACATCACAGTGGGCCTGCTCCGGTTCGCCAACGGCGCTCTGGCCACCCTGCTGAGCACTACCGCCGCCGTGCCACCCCAACCCCGGAGCCTCAGCATCCGCGGCACGGAGGGAACGGTGGGCATGATCGATGACCGGCTGACGCAATGGGATGTGCCCGGAGGTCCTTCTCCCGAGATCGAAGAGCTGATGAATGCCGGGCCGGTCGACCGGGGAGACACCCTTACCCAGGCCGGCTACGCCGACTCCAGCCTTCATCACCGCCAGATGGAGGACTTCGTGGCTGCGATCGCCGAGGGCCGCCCGCCGCTGGTGGACGGCCGGGAGGGCCGCCGCACCACCGCGGTGATGGAGGCCCTCTACGAATCGGCCCGCCGGGGCCGCGTGATCAAATCGGCCTGAATGCCGTTACGAGCCCGGGCGCCGATACACTCCCCTGGTTGTCGAAGATGGGACGGCTGGTGACGATCGGTCTTATGGGCTTCGGCCGGATCGGGCGCAACGTGTTCCGCCAGATCGGCCGCGAGGAGAAGATACGCGTGGCTGCGATCACCGATATCGCGGACCCGGAAGCCCTGGCATACCTGCTCCAGTACGACTCGATCTACGGCCCCTTCCCGGAGCCGGTGTCGCTCGAGGACGGCCACCTGGCGGTCGGAGCTTCCCGCATCCCTCTCATCAACGGCGCCGAGCCGGGAGACGTGGACTGGGCTGCTTACGGGGTGGACACGGTCGTCCAGGCCACGGGTAGGTACCGGACGGCCGGATGGTGCAGCCGGCATCTGAGCGCAGGCGCCCGGAGAGTGATCCTCGCCTCGACACCGGAGGAACCCGGCGACCTTCCCCTCCTGCTGAGCGGCGTGACGGACCGCGTGCTCGACGACAATCCGCCGGTAGTGGCCACCGGCTCCAACACTTCGAACGCCATAGCCCCCCTGATCCAGGTCCTCGACCGCCACTTCGGGATCGATCAGATGTTCTTCACCACCATCCACGCCTACACCAACCGCGCCCGGCTCGGCGACGTGCCCAGCGGGGGTTTCAGAGCTAGTAGGGCGGCGGGAGAGAACATCATCCCGGTCACCAGCAACACCGCTGACATCCTCTCCGGCGTCTTCCCCCATCTGGCGGGGCGGATTTCCTCCAGGGCCCTCAACGTTCCCGTCGACGACGGATCGACCGTCGACGCGACGATCCGCCTCCGGACCGAAACCACCGAGAGCGAGGTGAACGAGGCGATGCGGGAGGCATGCCGCACCGGCTATCCGGGTGTTTTCGGCTTCACCGACGACCCGATCGTCTCCAGCGACGTGCGGGGCTCGACCTTCTCGGGGATATTCGACAGCCTGTCGACGATGGTGATCGGAGGCAATCTGGTGAAGACGATCGTCTGGTTCGACACCGGATGGGGCTACGCAGCGCGCATCGTCGAGCTGCTCCGCCGGTACCACTCCGAAGGAGCATGACATGACCACAAGGGTCGCCATCAACGGCTTCGGACGGATCGGGAGAGCGGTCCTGAGGATCATCCTCGACCGCCCCTCCTCCCCCATCGAAGTGGTAGCGATCAACGATCTGGCCGACCACGAGGTCCTCGCCTACCTGCTCCGGCGCGACTCGGTGATGGGCACCCTGGAAAAGAGGGTGACGGTGCGGGACGGGAGGATGACCGTAGGCGGTCACCATATCCGGATGGTGCGCGAGTCCTCGCCGGCTGCCCTGCCCTGGCGCGAGCTCGACGTGGACGTCGTGATCGAATCCACGGGGGCCTTCCGTACCCGAGACCTGCTGGAACAGCACTTGGAGGCCGGTGCCGGAAGGGTCCTGCTCACGGTGCCCGCCAAGGACGGCATCGACTCCACAGTCGTGCTCGGGGTCAACGAGGGCGATCTCGAGGCTACGGACCGGATCATCTCCAACGCCTCCTGCACCACCAACTGCCTGGCCCCGGTCGCCAAGGTGCTCGACGACTCGTTCGGCATCGTGCGGGGCGTCATGACCACCGTCCACGCCTACACGAACGACCAGCGGCTGGCCGACGTGCCCCACAAGGACCTGCGCCGTTCGAGAGCAGCCACCGAGAACATAATCCCGACCTCGACCGGCGCCGCCCGGGCGGTCGGGACCGTGCTGCCGGCTCTCTCCGGAAGGCTGGACGGGATGGCCATGCGGGTACCCGTACCCGACGGATCCCTGGTGGAACTGGTGGCCGAGCTGTCAACCGACGTGGACGCCGGAGCCGTGAACGGAGCGCTGCGGCGCGCCGCCCGGGGGTCGATGAGAAACGTCCTGCAGTACTCGGAGGAACCGCTGGTGTCATCCGACATAATCGGGAACGATCATTCCAGCATCTTCGACGCCGGGGGAACCGAGGTGCTGGGTAAGCGACTGGTCAAGGTCGTGTCCTGGTACGACAACGAGTGGGGATACTCCAGCCGCGTGGTGGACCTGATCGAGCTCCTGGGGTCGATGCCCCCGCCGGCCTCTGAGGAAGCGTCATAGCCGGCATGACGACGCGTCCCAACATCCTGCTGGTCATGGCCGACCAGCTGGCGCCCCACTTCACCGGCGCCTACGAACATCCGCTGGTCCGTACACCGGCCATGGACAGCCTGGTGGAGCGGGGTGCCCGCTTCGACAGCGCCTACTGCCCGTCGCCACTGTGCGCACCCTCCCGGTTCGCGATGATGACGGGACAACCCGTGTCGGCCATCGGCGCCTGGGACAACGGCACCGAGCTGCCGGCGTCGATACCGACCCTCGCCCATTACCTCCGGCTGTCCGGTTACCGCACCACGCTTTCGGGGAAGATGCACTTCGTCGGCCCGGACCAGCTGCACGGGTTCGAGCGCCGCCTGACCACCGACATCTACC